>JAFSWZ010000014.1 GCA_017450125.1 Synergistaceae bacterium
CTAGCCGAATCCCGTTCATCAACTCGCTGATATACAACCCGACTTCGCCGGACAGGTCATTCGTCAACAAAGACAGTGAACGCTCAATGTTCTTCAACTGCGCGATTCCTGAGAGCCTTGCGCTTCCCAGCACTTCACCGAGCTTCGACATCGTGAAGATAGCTTCATGGAATCCCGTTTCGTCAACCGAGACAGTCAACGGGATAACTCACACGGTCTACAGGATTGAGGACAACCCTGCGTTGAAGCCTCTTGTCGGTGCTGGAGCGAACAGAATCGTCCGTCCTTCCGGCACATACGAGGCCGCACTTGACTACACATCGCCATCATTCGACCAGCTCGGAACAACACGAGTGAACTCACCCGACATCGGAGCAATGGAGAAGGCTGTTACCGTTCCAGTTCTCTCGGCGGACGCGAGCATTCATGTTGTCGTGAGCACCGAGATTACCCCTATCACGATAACTGACACCGAACCCAACAAAGCACTCACATGGACGGTCAGCGGAGACATGCCTTCGGGAGTTGCGGCTTCAGAGGACGCAAACGGAATGACATACACCCTCAGCGGTGCGCCCGCGCAATGGGGAGATTACAGCTTCTCAGTCATTGCCTCGAACGCGAAGGGCAGCCATGACGTGAAAGTCAGCGTAACCGTCTACACTCCTCCCGTTCTGCCGGACAGCGCAGACCTGAAACTCATCAAGGGCGAGTCGTTCACGCAGACCATCTCCGCAGACTCGGGAAATCATCTTGTGTGGACAGCCAGCGGAGACATTCCGGCAGGGCTTGAGGTTGCAAGCAGTGATGCAGGCCTAACCTTCAGCGGAACACCGACGGCGGCAGGAGATTATGAGTGTACGTTCACTGCCTCGAACTTGGCCGGAAGCGATGATGTTTACGTGAGAATGACAGTCTATGAAGTGCCCGTTCTGTCCGCGTCCTCTCTGGCAATTCACACGAGCAAGGATAAGGCTATGACCGTTCAGACCATCACGGCGACAGAAGGGAATCATCTTGCGTGGTCGGTAAGCGGGACTCTTCCGGCGGGGTTAAGTGTCGCCAGCTCGGACAACTCGGCAACCATCACAGGAACTCCTACTGCGGCAGGGGATTACGCGTTCACTGTTACAGCGGCGAATTACGCGGGAAGTGCAGACGCGGCAGTAAGTGCTGTCGTCTATGAAGCTCCCGAACTGTCATCAAGCGCGCTCACGATTAACGCGGTAGAGAGTACAGCACTGGCGGCTCAGAGCGTGGCCATCAACGCAGGAAATCATCTAGCGTGGAGAATGACGGGGACGTTCCCAGACGGACTGAGATACACGAGCAGCGATACAACCTTCAGCATCAGCGGGACTCCTGCGGAAGGGGCGGCGGGAAGCTATGACTGTACATTCACGGCCTCGAACTTGGCCGGAAGTGCGACGCTCAGGCTTAATGTCTCGGTGTACGCAATGCCCGTTTTGTCCGGCGACTCTGCAGTAACTGTCTACGAAGGCGAAGCGGTGAGCGCAACTGTATCCGCAGTCTCAGGGAATGATCTCGTGTGGACTAACAGCGGGACACTTCCTGACGGCTTGTCCGTGTCTGGCAGTGGCAACAGCTATACCATCAGCGGGACTCCTGCGGAAAGCACGAGAGGAATCTACGGCTACACTTTCACGGCGGAGAACTATGCTGGTGAAGCGACAAAAACAGTGATGATAAACGTACTCACCAAGAATTACGAGGTTAAGAGTGCGGATGTGTCATCGCCGACGACTCTTTCAGGCTTCCTTAACACTCTCTCGGCTGACCAGCTCGCGGCAATAGAGACCCTGAAGCTCAACGAGTACTTCACGGACTTGTCCGGCATCGAGAACCTGACGGGGCTCACAACGTTAGACCTCACCGAAGCAGCAGGGCTGACAGCAATAGACCTCAGCAGCAACGATGCGATTATGACGCTCGATATTGCGGGGAACAAGTCAGTTAAGGAGCTGAACATTTCGGGCGGGGCGTTCAAGCATGTCAACGCTGAGGAATGCTCTGCGCTCTCCGTACTGAACGCTGAAGACTGCGTAGGCCTCGAGACTTTGCTGTGCGCGTCATGCGACATCAGCGAGCTTTATCTGTCAGGCTGTACCAGCTTGAGGATTCTGGACTTCTCTTTTAACGCAATAAGGAAGTTCAACGCGCAAGGCTTCACAGAACTGCAGACTCTGGAATGCGCCGGACAGGCAATTACCGTGCAGACGCTGTCGAGGGATTTTCCGTTACGCGACTTCCTGAGCCTCGCGAAGGTTTCAGTGGTTGAAGCTGAGCCCATCAATGTTGCTTCGGATGAAGTGAACGTGAAGGACATCACCGGCTTTGACGCTTCCGGCCAAGAGATAAGCGCGGACTACGACGAGCTTGCAGGAGTGGCGAAATTCGCTTCAGCACCTCACAGGGTAACGTACAACTACATCACCCGAGACGCTGAAAGCATGGACGTAACAATTTCGGAGTATGTAGAGCCTCCAGCACCTGCCAGCCCGGATGTTCCCGTACCTCCGACGAGCCCGGATGTTTCAGTTGACACGAAGCCTGAACCTGAGACAATAAACACGCAGGAAGAGGCAAGCCTCTCTGATGCGATAGACAATCTCACGCCAGAACAGGCGGCGGCAATAGAAACTCTGGTTGTCGGCGATAAAATCACGGATCTTTCCGGCCTCGAGAAACTCACCAACCTAGAGTCGCTGGATCTGACAAGTGCGGACTCGCTCACGGAAGTAGACCTTTCCGGCAACACGTCAGTTAAGGATGTAGACATGACCGGCAATTCGTCAGTTACGACGCTCAATCTCGCTGGTTCTCACGTTGAGAGAGTGAATGCGGAAGGCTGTGCTTCGCTCGAGGAGGTCAACATTGAGGGCAACAAGACCATCAAGGAACTCAAGGTGAGCGGCACGAACATTTCTTCCCTGAACGCTAAGGACTGCGAGAACCTCGAAGTTCTTGAATGCGCGGCAAGCAGGGTAAGCAGCATGAATCTCGAGGGCTGCCGGAAACTGCGGAAGCTCGACTTCGGCGGAAATGCTGTCAGGCGATTCGATGCGGAAGGCTTCCCTGTGCTTGAGGAGCTTTTCTGCAGAGGACAGGAAGCAAGCGTGTCGACTCTGGGGCGGGTCTTCAGACTGCTCAACTTCATAATGTCAGCGCAGGTGTCGGGAGTTTCTGCTTCTGCCGACGGTGATAACAAGGTTCTGAACGTCAAGGGCTATGATGCGTCCGGCCAAGAAATAGCGTCGCAGTACAACCCGGAGACCGGCGAAGTTACGTTCGCAAGTGCGCCGTCAAGCATAACCTACGATTACGATACCGGCTTTGAAGGCGCATCGATGGACGTTACGGTTAGAGGGAGTGCCTCCGAAGAGACTGGCGATGTCGGAAGTCCGTCCGGCGGCTGCGATTCGGGAGCTGCGGCAATGGCGGTTCTCGCGCTCTCGGCGGTATTCGTTCTCTCGAAGAAGAAGTAACACGGCGAGTTCTCCCCTCTGTACAGCGCAGGGGGGAATTTCTATGCAGAATGCTGGTGCTATAATTTACTCAAGCTGTGCAGCTAGAATGCGTACTGCGTCCTACGGTAAGTCCAGGCTTATTACGGGCAGACGCAATTTTTTTTTGTCGCCCGAAACATCATGAGGTGATAATCTTGAACTCCAGCATTTTCCTTGAACGCGAGCCGGTCAGCAGACTTCTCGTGAAGTATTCCGTCCCGTTAATCGTGTCCCTTCTCGTTGCGGCACTCTATAACATCGTCGACCAGATATTTATCGCCAACGCACACTATCTCGGCTCTAACGGAAACGCCGCAAACAACGTAGTTTTTCCCCTCACAGTCATTGCTTTGGCTTTCACGCTGTTAATCGGCGACGGTGCATGTGCCTTCGTGAGCATGTCTCTCGGTTCGAGGCAGACGAAGCAGGCCGGTGATGCTGTCGGCAGTGCGGCTCTGCTGTCCGCGACGCTCGGGGTAATAATCGCGTGCGTGTACTGGCTGTTACGCGAGGAGCTCCTGACCTTCTTCGGCGGACGCGTGAATGACGAGACTTTCAGGCTTGCGATGGAATATTTTTCGTGGATAATTCCTGGTATTCCGTTCTATGTTTTCGGTCAGGCCATGAACCCGATAATCTCCGCCGACGGAAGCCCCGAGTACGTGATGTTCTCTACGCTTTGCGGTGCGGGCATCAACATTGTGCTTGACCCGCTGTTCATCTTCGGCTTCCACTGGGGAATGACGGGGGCGGCTGTCGCTACGATAATGGGGCAGATTTTCACGGCCTTGATGTCCCTGCGCTACCTCTCGAGGAAGATGAAGGCAGTAGACTTTTCCCGCAAGAACCTTCATTACAGCCCGCGCCTGATGAGGAGATACCTTCCTCTTGGCCTGTGCAGCTTCATTTCTCAGGTATCGATAGTTATCAGCGTTGCGGCGGTGAACATGATGATTCGGAAGTACGGCGCGCTTCACGAGGTTTTCGGCAAGCCGGAATTTTCCCAGATACCTATGGCAGTAATCGGCATCGTCATGAAATTCTTTCAGATAGTGATCTCCGTGTGCGTAGGACTTTCCGCGAGCTGTACACCGATAACCGCCTACAACATCGGCGCGGGGCATCCTGAACGTGTGCGCAGTCTCTTCACGCTTCTTCTTGCGTGCGAGGCAGTGCTCGGTGCTGCGGCGTTCGTGATTGTTGAGGTCTTCCCGATGTACATTGCTGATTTGTTCGGAGCATCCGGCGAGAGCGTGTACTACATGGCTTTCACGGTGCACAGCTTCAGGGTGTACCTGTGCCTTATCGTCCTTGCGTGCATCAATAAGGCCGCGTTCATCTTCATTCAGGCGATGGGCAGGGCGTGGACTTCTGCGGGGCTGTCCGTTGTGCGCGAGGTTGTGTTTGGTGCAGGGCTGACGGTGATTATGCCGATGTTCATGGGGCTCGAAGGCGTTTTGTGGTCAATGCCGGCCTCTGACGGGCTGACGTTCATTGTGTCGGCGGCTGTTATTGCGATGATTTACCGTGAGTTAGGCCAAGAAGTTGATGCTTGACAAATCAAATACTGTGTTATAAATTTTTACCCATCAAACAAACTCACGGACGAGGCAAAAACATCTATGGCACACAAAGACGCAGATATTATCATGAGTTTCATGAGGTATGTCAGGGAATTACCGCCCGAACAGTTTTTGAGGAGTATGCTGTTATGTTTCTGTGCACCAACTATAGCAGGACTGAAGGCAGCAACTCTCCTCAACTTTAAGCGCGGTATTCATGAAGATATGCGTTCGTTGTGGCTTGAGCACGCTGACGAGTGGCTGTGTGCCCTAAATGTTCAGTGGGTCTTACTGAACAAACACGGCAGCAACGCTCTCGTCCTTCTCTACAGGCGCGAGCTTCTGGCAGAGGCTCTCGGTTGTTCTGAGGCCTGCTCGATACTCAGGGAACACGGCTACCCTCTTCATGACCTTGATGCGTGCCTTGAGTGCCTTCGCGGGAGACTGTGCGGGACGTTCCCTCACGAGATCGGGCTGTTCCTAGATTACCCGCCGGAAGACGTGAGAGGCTTCATCGAGAACAGAGCACCGAAACAGTTATCTTGCCCGTGCTGCTACTGGAAGGTGTACGGCAATGCGGAGGCAGCTCGGAGGAAGTTCCTGATGTACAAGCAGGCAGAGTGTGAAGCAGCCCGTAAGATTCTTGCGGGCGAGTAAATACATGGAGGCAGAGTTATGGCGAAAGTACTTGTAGTGTATGTGTCGACAACGGGCAACACCGAGAAGATGGCGAACGTAATCGCTGATGCGGCGAAGGGTGCAGGGGCTGACGTAACCCTGAAGACGGTCGGAGAAGCCAGCGTTGACGAGCTTGCGGGCTATGATGTAGTGGCGTTCGGTTCTCCTGCGATGGGCGCGGAAGTCCTCGAGGAAGGCGAGATGGAGCCGTTCTTCAGTGAGGCAGAGGGCAAGATAAGCGGCAAGAAGGTCGCAGTGTTCGGGTCGTACGACTGGGGCGACGGCGAGTGGCTGAGGACGTGGGAGGACAGGTGCAAGGCCGCTGGTGCTGAGGTTGTGGCGAGCGTGAAGGCACATCTTGAGCCGGATGATGACGCTCTGGCGGAGTGCAAGGCGTTCGGAGCAAAGCTGGCGTAATTACGTAAATTTTCCTCCCGTTGAAGGTTTGGCGGGAGGGTTTGTTGTTTCCCGCACGGTCAAAGCGTTTCTTGGGGACACCGTAGACCAGGTACATGATGTCAGAGTCGTTGTCGTCATTGAAGTAGTCGTTGATGGCTACGAGCTCTCTGACCGCTTCGGGCTCTGCACTGTAAGCAAACTTCAGAGCCGCGCAAGCACCGATATTCAGGTTGGCGATTATCGCTGAAGCGCATATCACTTTCAGTAATGATCTATGTTGTTGTTGACCTCGAAGCCCTTGAACATTAGGCACACGTACATCAAGACGATGCCCGACACAGCGAGGAGTTTTGCTCGTCGGCGGCTTATGGTATCAGCGTCGATGTCCTGCGTGCACGCGAAGAACAGCATAAACAGCGGCCAGTAGAGCACTTCGGACATGAACGTCATAGCTATCATCATCTCAGGGAGAATAGCCGTGAAGATGGCGATGAAGTACTTTGTGCGCCTCCTGAGACCCAGTTCACCGGCAATCAGCCAAGCAAATATCACGGACAGATTCATCAAGACTATGTTACCGAAACCCTATAGCTTTCAGACGCAGAACTACGTCTTTGATGGCAAAGAACGGCATCAGTGCCAGCGAATAACCTATCTTCTGGTAATCAGACGCAAGTCCGCGAATAGTTCAGGACAGTATACTGCAGGACAACGTGAAGGAGTATGTTGCAGATAACTAAGAGGAGGAGTCCTGCCGCGTCGTTATGCTTCTCAGTCTTCATGAGCCTACACCTTCTTCCACCCGCCACCTGTTAATCTCCTGAAGCCGGAACTCAAATTCTCTGCGCTCCTTGTGCTTTATGGAGTTGCTGAAATTGTGGAAGGGGCTCTTGTTCTGCTGGAAGTAAGTTGAGGAAAGACGGCAGCCGGTTACCATGCCAGCACCCTCCTCATGAACGTGGGCGTACATTTCCAGGCTGTCTTCTGCAGGGTAAGTGTCGTCGCCTGAACTATTGTAGCACACAAGCAAGAAATACGCCGGGCATATTACTACACGGCGTTAGAAATTAACGGAGCACAAACCTTCAGCAGGTTATACCCACTCGTCTATCTTCTTCCCGGATATACCCCACTCTACAAATTTCCCGCTGAGATTGCAATACCTGCAGGCAGGAATGGGCTCTGCAAGCCTGCGCAGAATCTCCTTCGCGCTCAGTTCTCCGTAAATGTCCACAGAGTCGCTGTCTGTAATGAGGATGTCTTTCCTGAAGAAGTTTGAGAAGTGATGTACATGCGGCGCAAAGCAACAGGTATACAGCCTTCCATGACTAAGCGTGATGCAGTCGACAGAATGAGGGCATATCCCGAAGTTGATATTTATGTTGCTGTCTCCGGCAAGATTTACGGGACGTATGATGAACAAATCCCGTTCTTTGTCGCTTTGATTCCAAGCCCATCTGACTTGTACGCCGAACTTCAAAGCCGAGTCTCTTATTTTGTCTATAGGGAGATTTATCGGGTAGGCTGATATGAGTATGCCTGTATTGCTGTCGCGGCAGGACTCCCAGAAATCATCCTTCATTTGCGGCAGAAGTATGCCGTTCGTGAACACGGAGATTTCCCCATCAGAGAAATTCTCTCTGGCAATCCTAACCAAAGTGCTGATCTCCGGGTGGAGCAGAGGCTCGCCGCCCATGAGCCATATGCGCTCGCATGTGTGGGAGAACACATCTCCCAGCCTAATGAAATCCCTGCGGAACTCCTCAACATCAACAAATTCCGGCCCGGCTAATGGTGAAAAGTTGCTGCATCCCCTGCAGTTCAGGTTGCAATGCTCAACGAGGTGCATTTCGAACTTCAGCTTTGCAGGTACTTTCTTCAGAGGCAGATGCAAGCACATCCTGATTCTGGCTGCAATAGACTTGATAAACATTCTGATGTGATCTAGTACAGGCAATACGGAGACAGGACAGATTCTCTTGAGGAAATTCCGAAGCCGCTGGATTACCATATTGTTCTACCTCTTTCAGCAAAACAATACAGCGAAGTGTAAACAGGCGATATTATTCTTGTACAGGGAAAAACGGGACAGACTAAGCTACTGCGAACTGCGAACTGCGAACTGCGAACTGCGAATATTATACGCACACGCGTTCATCACTGTCAACCTCCTTAATGCTGGGATTTCGGAGATTATATCATAAAAAATTTCCCCCCTGCTTTTGCCGGCAAGGGGGATTGATGATTCTTACTCGTCCTTCACGACGCTGATTGCCAGCTCGTCTAGACGTTCCTGCTCCACTGCGTCAGGTGCACCGCTCATCAGGCACTGTGCCTTCTGCGTCTTCGGGAAGGCCATAACCTCGCGGATTGAGTTCCCTCCGCACAGAAGCATCACCAGCCTGTCAACGCCGAGAGCAATTCCGCCGTGAGGAGGAGTCCCGTAGCTCAGAGCGTCGAGGAAGAACCCGAAGCGTCTCTTGGCCTCCTCAGGAGTGATGCCCAAGCACTTGAACAGCCGCGCCTGAACATCCGGGTCGTGAATCCTGATTGACCCTCCGCCGACCTCGTTGCCGTTGAGTACGCAGTCATACGCGCGCGCAAGTGCATTCGCGGGGTCTTCGTCAAACGGTATGTCGTTGTCGAGTGCAGGAGACGTGAACGGGTGATGCATTGCCTCCCAGCGTTTCTCCTCCGCACTCCACTCGAACAACGGGAAGCGCGTTACCCACAAGAACTGCCAGTTGTCCGGCGCGTTGTCGAATAGGTCTTCACGTGCCCGGCCAAGCTCCAGCCTCAGAGTTCCGAGAATCTCGCACGCCTTGCGTCTGGACTCGTTCGCGACGATGAACAGCGCGTCATCAGGCTGCATTCCGCCGAGTTCCTTGACCTTCTCTGCGTCTTCGGGCTTCAGGAACTTCATCAGCGGCCCCTTAAGCCCGCCGTCCTTGTACAGGAAGTTAGCGAGTCCTGACGTGCCCAGCTTTATGGCACGGTTCTCGAGATCCAGTATCTCCTTGCGGGACATTGACGCTCCGCCCGGAAGCCTTAAGCCGCACACAACTCCTCCGGCCTCGAGAATCTTCCTGAACGGCTCAAACCCTGCGTTACGGAACGCATCGGCCAAGTCGCACAGTTCCAGCTTCACGCGGAGATCCGGCTTGTCGCTCCCGAACCTGTCCATTGCTTCCCAGTAGGGCATACGCTTGAACGGTGTCGGAATGTCCACGCCCCTTATGAGCTTGAAGAGCCCCTTCATGTAGCCTTCCATGAGGGTCATGATGTCGTCCTCGACAATGTAGCTCATCTCTATATCTACCTGCGTGAACTCAGGCTGTCTGTCCGCGCGCAGGTCTTCATCCCTGAAGCACCGTGCTATCTGGTAATACCTGTCGAACCCGGAAATCATGAGTATCTGCTTGAACAGCTGCGGGCTCTGGGGAAGAGCGTAGAAGCATCCCTGATTCACCCTCGACGGCACGAGGTAATCACGCGCACCTTCTGGGGTTGCCTTTGTGAGCATCGGGGTCTCGAGCTCAACAAAATCACGCTCGCCGAGATACTGCCTCGTGTAGGCGTTAATCTTTGCGCGTGTGCGAAGGTTGAACTGCATCTTGTCCCTGCGGAGGTCAAGATAACGGTATTTCAGCCTGATGTTCTCGTCGACGCTGTCGGTCTCGTCGCCTACCTCAAAGGGTAATGGCCTTGCCTTGCTCATAACGAGGAAGTCGCTCGCTACTATCTCGATTGTGCCGGTCTTGAGCTCGGGGTTGTCCGTGCCTTCGGGACGGATGCGCATCCTGCCCTTGACGGCTATGCAGTACTCGTTGCGCAGACGGGCGGCCTGCTCGTGAATCTCTCCGGCTTCCGGGTTGAAGACTACCTGAATCGGCCCTGTCCAGTCCCACACTTCAATGAAGATTATTCCGCCCAAGTCGCGGCGGGCACGTACCCAGCCGTTAGCTCTGACTTCTTGGCCAGCGTCTGACTCGGTGAATGTTCCGCAAAGTTTCGTCCTCTGCCAAGTCTTGTCGAATATTCTTGCCAACTAATTACACGTTCCCTTCATGAATTATTGCGTATCAGCCTGAATATTATAGCGGTTTTACAACCTTATAGCTCCTGTGTTAATCAAGTAGGCGGCACAAGCTATATAACATGCGAACAAGGCGAAAATTTAAGCCTTGAAGCTCTGTGCCTCAAGTTCAGCTTTTTCCTGTTCCAGACGTTCACGCTCCAGTTCCAGACACCGTAAAACTTTTTGTGCGGCATCCTCATAGCCGAGACTCTTCTGGAAAAAGTCTACAGCCTCCGTGTACTTCCCTTCGTCCGTCAGACTGCAGGCCTTGTCGTAATATTCCTGACGGCATCTGATGGAGGTCTCGCGGTAAGTTTCGAGAGTCGTCCTCAGTTCGTCATCCGCAAACTGCATAGCTTTGGTGAAATTTCTGTGTCCCTCAACCTTCACAGAACCGAGTCTGCTCTGATTAGCTGTCGCATCCAAGTTACTCATTCTAAGCTCTGCCATCAGTTTTCCGAGATACGCGCGGGCATTCTTCGGCTCGATGTCAAGCACTCTGTCGCAATACTCGTCGGCCTTCGCAAACTCCCCGTACCTCAAGCCCTGCACTGCAAGCCTGACACTTGAATACTGCCACCGTCAATCCTCCTCCTGTTCCTGCGCTAATATTCCCCATAACTCTTCGTGTGCGTCAAGCTGTACGCTGCTGTTGCCTTTCACGAACCTGCCTATTACGCTTGAGGTTACGCCTTCCTCCGACAACTTGGCCTGAGCCTGCGGGATGCTCTCCTGCGGAACAACAGCGAGCAGCATTCCAGAAGAGATGAGATTTAGGGGGTTGAAGTCCAGTCTCTTGGCCGCCCTCATAGTCAGAGGTGATACCGGCACTTTCTCTCCTAACAGCTCAACTCCCAGCCCGCAAGCCTGTGATGTTTCGAGAAGCGCACCGTTTATGCCTCCTTCTGTAGGGTCATGCATGTAGCACGCGAACTCACGAAGAATCTTTGCTGGTTTCACTACTGACAGAGCATTTTTCCACGAGCATATTTCCGCCAGCTCTTCACGGGAGAACAGCCCCTCTAACAGTTCCGGCCTGTCGTGTGCGATTATGCTCATCCCCTCTAACCCTGCGTGTCCTGTCGCAATAACAGCGTCGCCCTCGCGGATATTTTTTGTGCTGAGCTCATACTTGGTCATTCCGAGCATCGTTGCTGACAGAACGGGGAAGTCATAACGGTCTGTAAGTTCTGTGTGGCCTCCGGCTACTGCTATGTTCATCTCTCTGCATGTCTCGTGAATCTCCTGCATTGTCGCGGCGATGAAGTCTGCTCCGAGCTTGTCGGGGACTATGAGGGTTACGACAATCCATGAAGGGTCTGCACCCTTGCAGGCTATGTCGTTGGCGTTGACGTGAACGAGGAGGCTTCCTGCACCCTTGACCGCACCAGTTACGGGGTCAGAGGCGGCGACGAGGATTCCTTCAGGGACACGGATTAACGCGGCATCTTCGCCGAGACCTCCGCCGACGAGCAGGTCTTCTCTGTGAGCTCCTGTGTAATTCAGGACTTTCTGCTTAAGAATATCAGGCTGTAACTTTCCGGGCATTTAGTGATTCACCTTCAGGGAGTTTTTTTGCACAGATTTTACCACACGATGTCCCCGATTTTCCGCAACGTTAGGCCAAGTCCCTCTCATAATCTCATTGCTCGGAGGCTTTTACATGTTCAACGACAACTTACGCTCTCACCTCGACAACTTCAAGTCATCCCACTCCTGCATCGACTACCTCTCAACTCTCGGCTTCCACGTCCCATTCGACGGTGCCCTCATCGTCACTCCCCGCCAAATCCGCCCAGACGATCATGACCCGTCCTTCTGCGTCCATCACTCCTTCTGCTACGACTTCGGCACACGCACAAGCTACGACATCTTCGCCCTCGACATGCTCTTTCATCACAGGGACTTCCTCTCGAGTGTCGAAGCCCTCACAGGCCTACGCTTCACACAGTCCCATTCCGCCATCGCAACAAACTGGGCTGAAGAACGCCAAAAGCTTGCCGACGACGTAAAGAAGTGGCACGAATGCCTGCTCACTAACCCCGTCATCCACCGCATTGCGCAGGACAGAGACGAAGGCGCACTCGATTATTTGCTCGACAGAAAAATCACCTTAGACTTCATTAAGAAGGAACAGATAGGCTTCAATCCAGAAACTAAACGCATCATCTTCCCTTACCGCAGAAACGGTCAGATTGTTTACATAGTTGGTAGAGATTTCTCCGGCCGGTGCGAGCTCCCTAAGGATGACCCGCGCAGGCATGATACCCCTAAGTACCAAAAGCTAAAGATTACCGACGCATTAGACCATTGCCCTTGGGGACTTCATACGCTCCATCCTAAGAAGTCGTCGCGGCATACCCCCTCAGATGACTTCTACGAAACCCCATACGCAGATGACCTAAAAGACGACACCCTGATCATCTGCGAGGGCATGGTCGATGTGGCGGTGTTTGCGCAAAACGGCTGGCAGTGCCTTTCTCCTATCGGCGGAACTTTCCGCAACGCCATCATCCCTGAAATCCTTGACATTGCCCGCCTGTTTAAGCGCGTGTTCATCTGCTTCGACAATGACGGCAAAGGCTCAGAGTTCCAGCGCAACTGGGCCCGCCGCCTGTTTGAAGCGCAAATTCCTTTTGTCTGCGGACACACTGCAGAGCAAGGTACTCCTAAGTTCGACGTTGCGGATTATTACCGCGCCGCGTGCAACAACTACAAGACCTCTGGACACAGGGACGAACAGGAGGCCGGTGCGTACGCTCTGCAGGAGCTTGTCCGTCGTGCAGTGCCCGGCATCAGCGAGATATCGCGCTCACTCTACAGCCTGCAGAAAGTAGCAGAATTCCTCGAGCGCAGTGCACGCTACGCCACACGTTATGACCTGCTTGCACTGAAGCACGAGCTCAAACGCCGCACGCGCACATACACAGACCCATCGGGAAACACTCATGAAGTGCCCCTGTTCAGCAAGGAAGACCTGAACTTTATGTTTCAAGGGGCTTTCATGCCACCGCCAGAACAGGACACAGCCGATGAAGTCTGCGCACATCACACGCTGACCTACAGCATTGATGACGCGTTCTACGAGTTCAACGGCAACCACTGGGAGAAAAAGCATGAACAATTCGTTCGCCGTTATGTCTATTCTCTATTGGGCAAGAAAGCTAGCGACGGACGGGTCGGCAAGGTCATCAAAACCCTCAAAACCCGCATTGCTGATGACCGTGCCTTTGACACCGAGCACGTCTTTACGTTCACAAATGGTGTACTCCTCCTTGATGAAGACGACGAGGCGGGCAACAAGGGCCGACTTGTACGTCCATCCCCCGAGTACCGCGCAACAATACACGTGGGGTACAGGTACATCGCGGGAGCGCGAAGCCGTGAGTGGGAACAGTTTATAGATGAAGTCTGCTGTGGTGACGCGGCATTAGTTCGCGAACTGCAGAAGGCGTGCGGGAGTATCCTGATGTCCGACAACTCCTTGCACAAGATGTACTACCTCATCGGGGACGGGCGCAACGGCAAATCTACACTCCTGACGGTGTTGCGCTCAGTCTTCGGTGAGGGTAACGGCTCATCTGTCCGTCCTGACAGGATGGGCGAGGAGTTTGCTCCTATGGCGATGAAGGGCAAGCTCTACAACTTCTGCTTTGAGGGTGGCCGCTACCTCAAGGGCAGTGAAGAGACACTGAAAAGCATAGTGGCCGGAGACCCAATCATGGCGGCTCACAAAGGCGTTGATGCCGTAGAGTTCGTCCCGCGTGCAAAGTTATTCATCGCCGCGAACAACATGTTCAACGCGCGGGACTTGTCGGAGGGGTTCATTCAGCGTTTCGTGTTCTTCCCATTCAACAACGTCTTTGAACACGGAGACCCTGAACTTGCAAAGAAACTCTGCTCTAACTTGGCCGGTATCTTCAACTGGTGCTTGGCCGGGTACAGACTATTAATGAAGGAAGGTTTTATCGAGTGTCCAGCGCAGAAGAGGACAAGGACGCGCTTTGTGGAACATATCGAACCGTTGCGAGTGTTCTTGCGCGAGACCTTTACAGGGAACTTCAATCAACGTCCGCTGGGGGACATGGTTACCTACAGCGAGTATCCCTCCTTAAAACAACTCTACTCATGCTACAAGAACTGGAGCTTGGATGCGGGGTACACCTACACGAACAGGGGGATATTCACGGAACGGTTACGCTTCTTAGCTCCACGCTTAGAGAGAGCCGACGGCCTCGAGGCACTGAGTGTACAGGAGATAGAGGGTCAGGAGTGCCTGATCATCCCGGAGATGGACGAGACGATTTACCACGCAGAGCAGGCGGGCGCGCTCAATACTGCCCATGCTGTGGTAGCCTCACGTCGCATGATAGAGAAGTTCAACCAGACACTGAATGCGGCTGTCGAAGCTCAGGAAGAGGCGGCCAAGACAACGGAGGTGATTAACACAAGGGATGACGTACCGGAATGCTTCATCGTGCAGACGGCACAAAAAGAGGAAGTACAGGACAAAGAAGCAGCGGCTGATGAACGCCCACGCCCGCAGCCGGGTAATGGTGAACAGGGCACGGTTGCCGTTCGCGATAGTCAGCTAGGACTTGGGCTCGAGACGGGCAAGCCCCCAGTGAAGGGCAACGTTCGCGAACTTCCTGCGTATGGCAGTGAAGAGTGGCTAAGGTCGTGGCAAAGCTGAAGCACTTATTCAGGACAGCGAAAAGTCTGCTTTACCGTTTCCCCCTGAACCTGATGCGGCTTCAGGAGCTACAGCAGGCGATAGCACAACAGCGCACACAGCTTGACGTACAAGCACACAGCTACGAGGCACAGACAGCCTCAACGGGCACGCACTCAGACCCCGTAGCACTGCTAGCCCTCAGGGTGATGTCGATGGAGGAACAGCTCCGCCGCATCGAACAGCGCGTAGTCCCGGTGCTCCGTCTCCGCAACCGTCTGAAGAACAGCGGAAGCGAGGACGAACGGGTACGCTTCTACATCATGGAGCTGTACTACTTTGAGGATATAGACATGGTTACGGTCATGCTCCACCTGTACAAACGGAGCATAGGTTACATGAGGCGGCAGAAACGTAAACTGCTAGAACAACTTGTAGAGGAGGTTGAGAAGTTCGGTAATTCACTCTGAGTATGTTTGCGGATACACAAATTTCATTGAGGGTATATTCTATGGACAATGGCGAAAGTGTAGGAAGACACTCCTTCGACAAATGCTATAAAGGTTTCTAGCAAGTAATGCAACACAGACCCTCTCTGAAACCTGTCCTCAGGGAGGGTTATGTGTATCCTGTAGTCATCCCTCTTTAGCGCAGGTACTGGGCAACGGGGGGGCGGATTGCGGGGGCGCGCTAGCGGGACACCCCGATTTTCAGCTAGTTACAGCGAAAAAAAGATTTCGTTGAAGGAGTAGAGAGCCAGATGATAGAGAAGACATGCCCGTTCTGCGGGAGCGACAGAGTGATAGTAACGTCGACAGAGCGGTATCAGCGTTTCTGCGTCAAGTGCATGGACTGCGGGGCACGCGGCCCTGTGAAGTCAAACGACGAGGCGGCGATGTACGCGTTCAACAAGAGGCTGGGGGACGGCTAGCGATGTACTTTAGACGACGCAGGAAGGGAGTACTTCCCCCCGACTGGGTAATGAAGCGCATAAGGTGCTTGCGGTCCCCCCTGTTAAACAAGGCCGAGATAGCCCGCCGCATCGGGAAGTCTAGGGACTGGGTAATTGACATAGTCCACGAGCCTTTCAGAACATCACAGACAACGTACAACCTGATAGCGGAGCTGTTCAAGTGGCCGCAATGGGACGATGATGACAACTAATGAGCAAAGAGACACACGAAGCATACGAGCAGGCCAAGACGGAGCTGGCGTATGCGCAAACGGACAAAATCCGTTTCAAGCTGGCGCAGGAGCAGGGGCAGTACGTCCTGAAAGAGGATGTCGAGAAAGCCCATGCGGAAGAAGTGGTGCGAGTAAGGACAAAGCTTTTGGCCGTGCCCGCAAGATTGACACCGCAAGTTACTGGCTTGACGAACCCCGCGCAAGTATATTTGCTGCTTTCTTCGGTGATTGATGAAGTGCTGAATGAATTAGCCTTGCCGGAGAAGCAGGAAGAACAGGACGAACAGGATGAGCCGGATGACACGGGAGCTGTACCTTCCGCCGCCGACACTTACAGTGAGCGAGTGGGCTGACGGTTACCGTTACCTGTCATCGGAGGCTTCCGCAGAGCCCGGGAAGTGGCACACATCGCGTGCCCCGTACCAGAAGGCGATGATGGACGCAGTAAAGGAGAACGAACGCGTCGTAATCATGACAGCGGCGCAAGTCGGGAAGAGCGAAGTACTCCTGAACACATTGGGGTACTTCGTGCATTATGACCCGTGCCCGATACTGATGGTACAGCCGACGCTCGAGATGGGAGAGGCCTTCAGCAAGGAGAAGATAGCCCCGATGATAAGGGACACACCGGCCCTTTCCCGCCTGATAGAACAGAAAGCCCGCACCCGCGACAACAACATCAGGTACAAGCACTTCAGCAACAGCGCGATACTCTCAATCACCGGCGCAAACAGCCCTGCAGGTCTTGCATCACGGAGCGTGCGAGTGCTGCTGTGCGATGAGGTAGACCGTTACCCCGAGAGTGCGGGCAAAGAGGGAGACCCGTTATCGATAGCGATGAAGCGAACAAGCACGTTCTGGAACAGGCATATCGTGATGGTGAGCACCCCCACAATGAAAGGCATTTCGCGAATTTACCCCGAATTTGAATCATCGACGCGCGACGAATGGATGACGCACTGTCCTACGTGCGGGGCGGCGCAACCCTACACGTTCGACGCAATGCTGTGGCGAGATAGGACAATCCCAGTAATGAGGTGCGCTTCATGCGGTGCGGAGCATGACGAGCATACGTGGAAGGTTCAGCCTCACGAATGGATGTCGCAGGCGGCGAGTGATGTTCGGGGTTTTCACCTGAATGCGTTTGCGTCGGTCTGGAAGACTTGGCCGGAGCTTGTGCGTGATTACAGCGAGGCGTACAACACTGGGCCCGAAAGGCTTCAGACATGGATAAACACGGTGTTAGGCGAGCCGTACGAGAACGCAGAGGGTGTAATAGAGGTAGAGAGCATAAACGAGAACTGCGAGCCCTACGAGGCTGAAGTACCTGATGACGTGCTGGTCTTGACGTGCGGAGTGGACACGCAGGATGACAGGCTCGAGCTTGAAGTAGTAGGCTGGGGATTGGGCGGGCAGTCATGGGGGATAGAGTACAAGATAATCTACGGCAACACGGGCACAGCGGACGTGTGGAATGACCTTGATGCGTACTTAAGCAGGGAGTTCAAGAAGGCGAACGGCGAGGGGATGATAATCTCCTGTACGTGCATAGACAGTGCAGGGCATTCAACCGAGCAGGTGTACAAGTTCTGTTTGCCCCGACTTAAGCGGCGTATCTTCCCGATAGTAGGACGCGGGCAATGGGGCACGCCATCAGTGCGCAAGCCAACCCGCAACAACCGCTACCGTATCCCGCTGTTCACGCTCGGAGTTGGGACGATAAAGGGAACGCTTCATGCAAGGCTGAAGGCGCAGAAAGGCGAGCCGGGCTACTGCCACTTTCCGAAAGACCCAAAGCGGGGGTACGATGAAGTGTACTTCGCAGGGTTGTTAAGTGAACGCATGGTAGTGAGGCGTACCAGAGGGAGAGAGACCGTGCGCTGGGAGCTCAGGAGCGACAAGACGCGCAATGAGCCACTGGACTGCCGGGTGTACGCGATGGGGGCGTTCGAGATACTTGACCCTGATTTGCGGAAGCACGCGCTCGGGATGGTGAAGGCTGTTAAGCCCGTGATCACGGAGAAACAGAGTGCCCCTGTAGCACGGAAGCGCAGGGTAGTAAGGAGGGGTTTATCATGGTGATGAGCAGGCGTGCGCTGTTGCAGTCTCGGCTGAACGAGTACTACAAGGCGGAACATGAAGTGAAGATAAACGGTCAGACGGTAGAGCTCGAAGGGATGAGGATTACGAGAGCGTCATTAACGGACTTGCGGAAAGAGATAAGAAACTTGGAGAACGAGTTGGAGGAGCTGGAAAAGACGATGGAGCGGCCAAGACGGCGGATAAGGGCGGTAGTGCCATTATGACACATAAAATCACGAACAGCGGCTACAGCGAGCACGGAGCATCGAGGCGCAAGACATCATTAATCCGCTGGAACGCACAGAGCAAGTCCCCCCATGAAGACATTTCACAGAATATCGAGCTTTTGCGTGAACGTTCACGAGACCTTTACGCAGGGGGCGGGCCTTTAGGCAGGGGCGCGATAGACAGAGTCGTCCTGAACGCCTTAGGAGCAGGTCTGAAGCTGAACGTACGGATTGACCCCGAACAGTTAGAGATGGACACGGAGCAGGCAGCCAAGTGGGCGGCCAAGACAGAGGGGGAGTTCGACTTCTGGGCAAGCTCAAAGAACGCGGACTTCAACCATGAGCTGAACTTCTACGAACTGCAGGTGTTAGCGTTAAAGAGCATACTGCTGGACGGGGAGGTCTTAGTCCTGCTCAACTGGGGAGAAACGACGCGGCGGGACCCTTACGGAATGACCGTTCACCTGATAGAGGCCGAACGCATAGAGACTCCCGCGCCTCACGCACAGAAGCTAGTTGATGAGGGGGTACAGCTTGACGAACAAGGGCGAGTGATCGGCTACTGGGTAACGAACCGCAACCCCAACGCGGAACTTCCGGGCCAACCGGCCAAGACGTACGAGCTAGTTGATGCAGGTGTAAGGGTACTTCATCTCTTTCAGCGTGAACGCATAGGCCAGCACAGGGGAGTGCCGTTCCTTGCGCCGGTGCTTGAAGTGCTGAAGCAGTTAAGCCGCTACACTGATGCTGAGTTGATGGCGGCTGTAGTCAGCGGAATGTACGCAGTGTTTTTTGAGCACGAGCCGCGCGAGGACGGGGCATACGGCTCTGAGGAGTACGCGTCAGAAGAAGGTTTCGGTGAAACGCCGGGCCTTGAAGGCCTCACAACAGAGATGATGTACGGCTCAGTCATGGACTTGCCGGAGGGGGTAAAAGCGACAAGTCTTTCGCCGGGCCGTCCCAACCAGAACTTCAACCAGTTCATAGAGAGCCTAGCGCACCAGTTAGGGGGGCACTGGGCATTCCGCAGGAGCTGCTGTTCCTGCACTTCACGGCGAGCTATTCCGCAAGCAGGGGAGCATTGCTCGAGGCATGGAAGCTGTTCAAGTATTGGCGGGCATGGTTTGCGCAAGAGTTCTGTCAGCCGGTGTATGAGGCATGGCTGGACATCGCGGTGATGACGGGCCGGATAGACGCGCCGCTGTACATGAAGGACGCGTACTACCAGAAGCTGTACTCATGGGCGGAATGGGTAGGTCCAGCACAAGGACAGCTCAACCCCGTTCAGGAGGTCGAGGCCTCTGTGATGAAGATACAGCACAACCTAAGCACGTACCAGCGCGAATGCGGAGAACTTACGGGCGAGGACTGGGACTTGGTGATGAGCACATTAACCCGAGAGAGGGGAAAGATAGATGTACAAGATAACGAACGAGAACGGCAGGGCTGAGCTCCTGCTGTACAGCCTCATTGAGGGCGGAACGACAGCGGGCAACATCCTGAAGCAGCTCCGCAACGTCGAGGGGGAAATCACGCTCCGAATAAACTCCGACGGGGGCGAAGCCTTTGACGCGATAGCCCTCTACAACTACCTTAAGCCGAAGGGCATTGACGTAGTGGTTGATGGCATTTGCGCCAGCGCGGCAAGCATTGTGGCGATGGCCGGAGAGCACATCACGATGATGCAGGGTAGCATGATGATGATACACAACCCCTGCAGTCTGGTTTACGGGGACAGCGAGACCCACAAGGGAGAAAGCGACGTGCTCAACAAGCTCCGCGACCAGATGGCTGACATCTACGCCGAACGCACGGGGATGACGCGCGACACGATAATCACCCTTATGGACGCAGAAACATGGATGACCGCTCAGGAGGCCGTAAACACCGGCTTTGCCGACGCTGTGGAGAGCGTGATAACCGTAACCCCTCTTGTAGGGCCCCTGCCTGTTGACGAAGAGATAGAGTTCACGGACAGATACGCGGAAGGGGTAAAGGCGGAGCGTGAGAGGCTACGAGCTCTCGACGAACTCATGACCCCCGAAAGGTCTGCCGTCATCAACGCGGCCAAGTACGAGACGGGGCAGACAGCGCAGGACATCGCACTAACCCTGCTGAAGTCGGACAGGGGGCGGACATCAAGCATAAACAGCCTTCCATTGGAGGCGAAAGCAGACCCGGCCGTTCACGTAAGCGAGATACTTAAGAGACTGAGAGGCTAAAGACAATGTCAGACACAACATACACCAGAAGTTACACGCAAATTCAGGATATACCCGCCCCTGATGACCTTGTGTCGGGCTGGTTCACCGCAAACCCGATAAACATCGCTTCCGACGGAGGCTTAAAGCGCGGTACGCTCCTGATGAGCAACGGGGACAACATCTTCACCCCCGCCGAAAAGGCCGGCATAGCCAACGCCTACGAGCTAGCGATACTCTGTGAGGACATCCCCGACGACGCTACGGAATGCGCCGCAACAGCGTACTTCACGGGCTTAATCAACGGGGCATCAATCATCCTGCCGTACGAGACGGACAGCGACGTGCATTCAGAGCTGATAGAGGCGGCACGTCCCGCACTGAGACGCTCGGGCTTCACGATTATATAGAGGTGGAACGATGAACGATTACTATGACGCTAAATACCTGCGGGCAGCCATAACCAAGATAACGCCTGCACGCCTATTCTTCAGGAACAGGTTTTTCACCGAAAGCATGACATTTCCCACAAAGACAGTAACCTTTGAGTACGCAAAGAACACGCGAGCCCTTTTGCCGTTCAGTGATGACCACATGCCCAGCCCGCCGGTCAAGCGCAATCCCTATCAGGCCTTGACGTTCACCGCGCCGCTGTTGTCTGGGTCAAGGACGATAACGGCCGACACTCTAGCACAGAAGCTCATCGGGGAGAGCCCGTACAACTCGGGCATGTCTATGGATGAACGCGCTGAGGAACTTGCGCTGCGGGACTTGATGGAGCTCACGGACGCTCTCTACAAGCAGGAGGAGTACATGTGCGCGCGCCTTAAGCAGGACGGGAAATTCACGGTGAACGCAACGGGACTGAACACGACGATAGATTACGGTTTCACCCAAATAGAGACCGTAGCGAGTGCGAACAAGTGGGGAGCAACGTCTGACGTACTGGGTTACCTCACGAAGAAGGCGCGGGAGCTCCGCAAGAACGGGATAAATCCCGACATGCTGATAGTAGGGCACGACGCAAGCGAGGCACTCTGCAACAACGAGGGCGTGTTGAAGCTCCGTCATGACCAGTTCGTTGACATTCCCGCTCCTGCCAGCCTTGAAGACGGCGTTACGTTCGTCTGCAGGCTTAGAGCACCGGGCTTGTACCTGAACGTCTACGAGTACGATGAGTACTACGAGGACGAAGACGGGGACTTACAGCCGATGATTGACCCGAAAACGGCTATATTGCAGAGTTCACGGGAGCACAACATGATGTTGCACGGAGCAGTACTGCACATAGACACGCGGACAGGGGGGTACGTGAGCGAGATGAGGGAGTACGTGCCCTACGTCGTTACGCATGAAGACCCGCCCGTACGGAAGCTGATTGTGTCATCAAGGACACTGCCCATGCCGACGGACATAACTTCATGGATTACCCTGAAGAACGTAATCTAACCGGCTGGAACTTACGCGCAATCTTTGACGAGCCCGAGCCCGACTACATGGAGGCTGAAGTGTTCTTCTCGGCCTTCGGGAAGTACCGCGACATCAACAATCACAGAGTACACTGCATACTGACTTCACCGAAACACAGCACACTAACCGCCTACACGGACAGCACCGACGGAGTTCACAGGATAACCGCCATTCTCATCGTGAGGAAGTGCGATGTGTCGGGAATTCGGCAAGGTGCGAGCCTGTGCGTAGACGGGACGGACTACATCGTTGCTGGGGTAAGTTCGCCCTTGAACGAGGTTACGCGCATTGAGCTGGAGGGGTACTCAGGATGATCCGCATAAACGTAACATCGCAGACAGCTGACTTACGGACACTACAGGCTTTGCCGTCTCAACTGCAGAAGGCACTAGGGCTAGCCCGTCGGGACGCGATAAAGACGCTCTACGGTTACGCGGCCAAGTTAACGGCCGAGCAGAACTACATCACGCAGAGCGAAGTGAAGAAGGCCACGCGCATAGAGCCTACGGGGCTTCGAGTGCGTAGCGGCATGCGTGCTCTCGACAAGTACAAGGTTTCACCAAAAGCACCAAGAAAACGCGGCTATCCCCTCATGGGTGCGGTGAAACGCGGCGGCCTTAAGCCTCTCGGTGCTAACGCGTTCCTTAAACGTAGCGGCGGAAAGTGGCGGCCTTATGTGCGCATCACGCCTGACCGCAAGCCCTACAAGCTTCTGTACGGGCCCTCCATCGCCCAGCTGGTCGGGAGCGAAAACAACCTACCTCTGATTGAGGAACGTGCGCACGAGCTGTTCACGAACAGGGCAAAGTACTGGACAGACCGGCTCACAGGAGGACGCAGGAAATGAACGCAAAACTATTGATGAATGACCTTGTGGCACTGTTAAAGCAGGAGTTCGCGGGGTACATGTTGCTGAACAAGTCGGAGGAGCTCACGGAGCTTCACGTCTACGCGCAGTACATCCCCCAGCCCGAAGGGGTAACGTTCGGAGAAACGGGGCTGAAGAGCTACACGGAGGGGGATTACGCGGCACATTTCCCGAGCATAACGGTGCGCATCGGGGAGATGACGGACAGCGAGGAGCACTCGTTAATTCAGAGCGCGGTGAAAGTTAACCTTCTTTTCGGTGTAGTGGACAAGTCGCCGGAATGTACGGGATGGGCTGATTTGCTGGACATTCAGGAAAAGCTACGGGGCTGTCTGCTGGAACATCGGGTACTTGGCCGCAAGCACATTCTGCGCATGCCCGTGAAGGCTAGGCTGAACGAGTGCGAGACTTGGCCGGTGTACTTTGGGGAGATGGAGCTGTTGTACGAGAGCGGGCGGCCGGTGATGAACAGCGAGTACGTGTACAGGCCCGCGATGATGACAAGGGAGAGATAACACAATGGACGAACAGACAAACATTCACGCAATATACGTCGGCCCGACGATCGCGAAGCTCGGGCTCATCAGAAACCAAGTGTTCCTAGACGGACTGCCCGGCCACATCACAGCCCTGCAGGAAGAGTACCCGGAGCTAGACGAGCTAATCGTTCCCGTAGAGGGTTGTTCAAGTGCGCTGGACGCGGCCAAGACAAAGGGCACGCACATACATCACGCGGCACAGAAACTCAAAGAGAAGGCAGGTGTCAGGTAAATGTCATTCAGGCATGGCGTGTACAAGCAGGAAGTACCGACGAGCATTATTGCCCCCGCACAGGGAGAGGCCGGACTTCCCGTCATAATAGGTACAGCCCCCGTACATGAAGCAGATAGCGAGTGCGTCAACATTCCGCGCCTGGTCTACACGTACGAAGAGGCTGTAGAGATATTTGGTTTTTCAGAGGACTGGGATAATTATACCCTAAGTGAGTTCATTTACTCACAGTTCGCGCTCTTCGGGCAAGCTCCGTGCGTGCTAATCAACGTCTTTGACCCGGCCAAGCACAAGGACAGTTCCGGCAAGCCCGACCCGTCAAAAGTTACGGCCGCAGACATCATCGGGGGCGTGAACACCACAACCAACACCACAACCGGCCTCGAGCTCGTCAATGAAGTGTTCCCGCGTTTCAGGCTTGTTCCCGGAATAATCGCGTGCCCCAAGTGGAGCGAAAATCCCGGTGTGGCCGCCGTGATGCGCGCTAAGGCCGACGCGGTCAACGGGCTGTTCACGTGCATATGCGTGCTGGATATCCCCAGCGATAACAGCGGCGTAACGAACTACACGGCCGCTCCGCAGTGGAAAGAGCGCAACAACTACGTTGCAGAGCATGAAGTAGTCTGCTGGCCTAAGGTTTCGCTGGACGGCAAGGTCTTTCACATGTCGACACAGCTTGTAGGCCTCATGAACAAGGTTGACGGCGCGCATGACGACATACCCTACAAGTCCCCGAGTAACGAGCTGTTGCAGATGGACGCGTGCGTTGCGGGCGGGAAAGAGATACTTTTAGGGCTCGAGCAGGCGAACTACCTGAACAGTCAGGGCATTGTTACTGCGTTGAACTGGATAGGCGGATGGCGGGCTTGGGGCAACAGAACAGGGTGCTACCCGGCCAAGACAGACGTAAAGGACTGCTTCATCGCGGTGCGTCGGATGTTCGACTATCTGGGCAACCAGTTCATCCTGACGTTCTGGCAGCAGACTGACCAGCCCATGACCGCACGCCTTGTGCGAACTATCGTGAACACCTTCAACATGTACCTGAACAGTCTTGTTGCGCGTGAGATGCTGTTAGGGGCTAGGGTGGAGTTTCGGGAAGACGAGAACATGTACACTGACTTGATGAACGGCATTCTGAAGTTCCACATCTTCATCACGCCGCCTGTTCCGGCTGAAGTGATTGAGGGTATCTTTGAGTATGATCCCGAGTACCTGCAGGTCTTGTACAACGCGTTGAGCTAAATCATTTTGTTATGAGGTAGAGGATAAACCCAACGCCGAGCTGTACTACGACAAGCAGAATGCCCAGTATCGAGAAGCCCCACGACACAAAAGACTTCAGGTCATCAATCCTGTTGTTGAGGTTGTTCGTCTCCTGAATGACGATGTCTATATCTTTGTCGTGCAGGTCTTTACGGACGAAGTCATTATCATTCATGGAGCTACCTCGACAGAAGCCACACGGTGAACGCACCTGCGGCAATCCAGGCCGACGCGATAAAGGCCATCTGCCGCCAAAAATCGCGCCACAGTTTCCTGCGCCATTCGTCATACGGAAGGACAGGATGACGGCGTTTGAGCTTTTCACGGATACTCATAGCTTTCACCTCATAAATTGTTCAGGGATAAGGAGATTATAGCATGCCTAACATCATACCTGAGAAGGTACTAAACTTTAACGTATACGCAGACGGCGGCCGCTTAATGGGCATTGCCGACGGAAACTTCCCGCCCCTCGAGCTGATGACGGCCGAAATCAAGGGCGCGGGCATAGCAGGAACTATCGACGCTCCGGGACTGGGACAGTTCGGTTCGCTGGTCATCACGCTGAACTGGCGGCTGACAACGCAAGACTACTGGGAACTTGGAGCACCGGGCGGGCACATTCTGGACATGTACGCGGCCGGACAGCAGATTGATGCGGGGACGGGAGACCTCATCGCGACGAGAATTCACGTGTTCGCGAAAGCTTTCACGAAGAAGATGGACCCGGGCAAGCTGGACGTAGTAGCGACGCAGGACGCTTCGACAGAGCACGAAGTGTACTACATGAAGGCCGATATAGACGGGCTTGAAGTGCTGGAGATAGACAAGATGAACTACATGTACAGGGTGAACGGCGTAGACTATCTTGAAGATGTCCGCGCCGCTCTGGGAATGAGGTAGCACGATGAAGATTGAACTCACCAAGCCGATACGCTACAAGGACACAGACATACAGACACTCGACCCTGACTTCGAAAGCCTCACAGGACGCGACCTCATCGACGCAGAAAAAGCCCTCCGTGCGCAGGGTCAAACCTTCTCCGCGTGGGAGTTCTCACGGAGCTACTTAGCGGCCATCGCGGCACGTGCCTGCGGGCTTCCCCGTGAAGTCCTCGAGGACATGAACGTTACTGACTTCACACGCATCACACTTGAGGCGGCGGCTTTTTTGGGCGGACAGGCCTCTGCGGCCTCAACGCAAACAAATTCCGACGACTAATCTTCGCGCTGGCTCTGAGTGAAGCTCACACGGGCATTGATGTGTGGCTGGGCATGACACTTCCTGAACTCTCAGAGTGGTGCTCCATCATCACGGAGCACTACAAAAAACAACATACAGCACAAAACCCCAGAACAGCGCACCAAAGAACAGCGCACCAATAACATTGAATGCTAATTTAAGCAGACGGGTTGAAAGCCTGTTGTTGAAGTCTTTCTCGAAGGCTTCAACATTCCGGCGGTAACGCGTCCAGTCTTCCCCTTCAAGGCCGCCGATATACTCCTTGAAGGGGTCATGATAACAGCGTCTGTAACTGTCATGAATACTCACAGCAATACACCCCGCAAAATTGATGATGGAATGCAGAAATCTTAACAGAAAGGAGGCCTGTAGTATATGGCTAAAATCTTGGAACTGGCTGTAAATCTTTCGATGCTGACCAGCGGCAACCTCATTCCCGAAGCCACTAAAGCGGGTCAGGCCATAGCCGCACTGCAGACAAGGGCTAAAACGCTTCAGGCCGCCACACGGCAGATTGAGGGCTTCCAGAAACAGCGCGCCTCATTGGAACAGCTCCGCGAGAAAATGGGGCAGGCTCGTGAACGCGTCAGAGTACTGCGCGAAGAGTTCAGCAAGACTAATGCCCCTACAGCAGCAATGCGCAAGCAGTTCGCAGACGCACAGAGACATGCGGGCATGCTGGAGGCGAAGTTCCAGACGCAGAGACAGAGGCTTGCCGAGCTGAACAGTGAGCTGATGAAAAGCGGCATCAACACCCGAAACCTGACAGGCGAACAGCAGAAGCTAGCCGCCGCGTCGGACAAAGTTAAAGCCGCTCAGGACCGCCTAGCGAACGCACAGAGCAAATTTGCGCAGATACGGGGACAATTGAGCTGGGACAACATGAAGAATGACCTCATTACGTCCCTTGCTCTAATCAAAACCTTTCAGGCACCTATAAAGGTTGACATGGATTTTGAGCAGGCGATGGCTCAGGTCAACTCTGTAGCCGCGCTCACTCAGGAACAGTTCACTTCACTGCGCAAACAAGCCCTCGAACTCGGAAGCTCGACGCAGTTCACGGCAACGCAGGCCGCCGCATCACAGGAAGTACTAGCCCGCGCCAATCTGAAGCCGCAGGAGATACTGGTAGCCCTGCCTCACATTCTGCAGACTGCTGGGGCTGAAGGCATGGACATTTCACAGGCCGCAGACATCCTCATCAACGTCACGAAGAACATGAACCTTCCCATAAGCGAGATGGGGCGGGTTGCCGACGTAATGGCCTACACATCTGCGCACTCCAACACGAACATTGCGCAGTTAGGTGAGGCAGCACTCAAAGCCGCAGGGCCTTTCGCGTCAATGGGCGGCAGTGTTGAGGAGCTGATGGCGACGCTCGGGGCTATGAGCAACACAGTACGCGGAGCTGAGGCGGGAACTGCGTTATCGAGTGTCCTCCGCAGGCTCGGCTCTGACCCCGCTCAGGCACGCAACGAGTTATCACGTTACGGCATCAGAACGCAGACGCGCAAAGGAGACTTTGCACCGTTCGCGGAAATCATCGCGCAGGTTGCACTGAAGGGCGAAAAGTTAGGCTCAAAGACAGCCGCAAGAATGAGGGGCAACATTTACGGGCAGTTCGGCGCGCAGATGCAGGGACTTGAACGCACCCTCATGAACGGGGAATATTCCGAGCTTCTGGAAGGGACGCAGAAGAAGAGAGACGGTGCGTCTAGCCGGATGAACGCAACACGCAACGACACTCTTAAGGGAGACATTACGTCGCTGGGTTCGGCGTGGGAAGGCCTGATGATACGTATCGGCAAGGCACTAGACCCGATAAACAGGTTTTTCACGCAGACGCTCACTAAGGGTGTGCAGAAGCTCAATGAGATTATTGACACGATGGGCCCGTTCGCAGATTTGATTGCGCAGGCCGCCTATTTTATCGGGGGCTTCATGGTGCTTCGGACCGTCTGGAAGTACCTATCTCTCTCAGTTCAGGCCTTCAAGGCGTTCATTGAGCTGAAAGGTGCAATCACTGCCATTGAGGGGGCTACGTCAGCGTTCGGGGGGTTGAGCTCAATGCTCAGCGGGCTGGGGGCAATCATCATGGCTCACCCCGTCATCGCAATAGGTACGCTCGTTGCAGGTGCTGTCGCTCTGGCCATCGCTAACTGGGATACCCTCAAAGAATGGTGGGCATCATGGGTACTGCCTAACGTCTGGGAGCCGTTGGCGCGTTGGTGCGAGGAAACTATCTCGTACCTTAAAGGGATATGGGAAGGCTTCACTAATTGGCTGTCTAACCTCAACCCCTTCAAGAACTGGGACAAACCCAGCGTTGACTTGGCCGCAGGCAAAGCGGCTGTACGGAGCGGGACTGTCCAGAACCTTGCTCCGAGCTACATGCAGGCTCACGCAACGGGAGGCATACTCACAACGCCACACATCGGGCTTGTTGCGGAAGACGGCCCCGAAGCAGTCATACCCTTGCGGGACAAAGCGCGCGGTGTTCCCTTGCTGATGCAGGCCGCTGAACTGCTCGGCGTAACTCCTGCGGCGGGAGGTTATCTCTCTCCGTCCGCTTCATCACCCGCTCCTGCAACCGTGAACATCACAGTGAACGTTCAGGGCAACTCAGAGGACGCGGGGCTTGCTGAAAGGATTGCGGCGGCTGTGAGGGACGCACTGTCGGACATCATGAGCCTCGAGGAGAGGGTGAGTTATGCCTAGCTACAAGACAACAAGCGGTGACACATGGGACTTCATCGCGTACAAGGCCTACAACGGGTTAGGGGGAGAAAAGCTCACGAGCCTGCTTATTGAGGCTAACCCCCAGTACAGAGAGACGGTTATCTTTAAGGCGGGCGTTGTGCTTGAAGTCCCGGAGGCGTACATTCCCGCGTCAAGGACTTTGCCCCCATGGATGAGATGAGAGGAGAGATTTACCACATGGCTGTTGATACGAAGAACTTTAAGGTGAAAGAATTTGCGTGCAAGTGCTGCGGCTGGAACATCATTGACCAGAGGCTGATTAACATGTGTCAGGCCTTGCGCGATGAATTAGGCGTTCCCGTCAAGGTGAACAGTGGGTGCAGGTGCAACAAGCACAACGCTGAAGTCGGCGGCGTACGGAACAGCACGCACACTCGGGGATTAGCGGCGGACTTGTCATGCTCTCTTGGAGCGGGGGCACTGTTCGCGGCGGCCAAGAAACTGCATGCGGCGGGCAAGCTCAATGATTTGTCGTACTGCATAAAGTACTCACGCTGGATACACATTGACTGCGGCGGGGCTCGAAAGCGTTTGTGGGAGGATAGGACGTGATGATTGATGCCCGGCTTCTTTTTGATGTGCACTTTCAGCAAGGGAAAAGGGCTAAGGATACGCTTCCTGCACCGGTTCATGCCGAAGAGGCTAATCATCATGTCCCGCCTGCTCCGCCGGGTGAAGGATGGCATACTGAGGAAGAACAGATAGGCAGTGTTGAGCACCGTTACAGAAGACTTATAAAAAGCTATTAGCTTTGAGCTCAAAACTAACTTCTCTGCTCCATTCCTCATTCATAGCGCTCGCTTTCACGGTGTTACTGCTACTTGCGTTTGGTGTAACGCTCCAGAGGCTTTAATTCCCGACTAACGTATCGGTACATATCAATATTCTCGTGTCAGTGAAATGTTATTGATTGTCCATAATGGTATAAATTCATGCTGGCGTTCAGGTCTCGGTCTATCACTGCACCGCAGTGCTCGCATCGATATATCCTGTCTGACAGCTTCAAGTCTGCCTTCTTGCGTCCGCATACTGAACACAATTTGCTCGACGCGTAGTATCTGTCTGCCGTGATAAACCTTATGCCGCACCAGTCGCACTTGTATCGCATTATCCTGTAGAACTCTGCTAACTTCTGCTCCTGTACAGCCTTCGCCAGATGTCTGTTCTTCATCATGCCAGCTACATTCAAGTCCTCCATGACTATGAAACTTGGCTCTCGCTTCACTATCTCGGTCGTGGCTTGATGTATATGATTGGCTCTGATGTTCGTCAGCCGATGGGTTAGCTTCAAAAGCTGGTGTTCGCTCTTTATAATGTTACGTGTCTTCCTGTAACTTTCTCCTTTCTTGTTCTTAGTGTATTTGCGTGAGATTTTGCGCTGTAACCGGCGCACCTTTTTCTTCAGCCGTCTCACTCGGCTTGTCTTGTTGATGTTCTTGTAGACGTGCCCTGAACTACATACCGCAAGTTCTTTCACGCCTAAGTCAATCCCGATGCCGTCGTGCGTATTCTCTGCTGGAGCTTTGTCCTCAACCTCAATTCCTACCGTCAAAAACCAGTGAAGCCCGTCGAATGATACGCGGGGATTAAAGTATTTTGTGTCCTGCGGGATACGGTCGTGCTCGGCAAGCCTGAACCAGTTAGCGCACTGGCGGCTCTTCTTCCTGCTGAGAGCTATGCTCTCCAGTTTCACGTGTGTCTGTGTGAACTTTATCTTCACGGGGTCAACGTAAAAGCTGGGCTTGCTACGTTTACGGCTCTTATACTTGGGAGGCTGGGATAAACCCTTGAAGAACTTTATGTACGCATCAGCGGCATCCTTGATGGCCTGCTTGCACACGTTGTTGCTGATTGTGTACAGCCATGCGTTTTTAGGCTCTCGCTTGAACTGCGTAAAACGTTTTCGGAGTTCGTAATCCTGCAAGAACTTTCCGCCTGCTTCACGAGTTCTCTTCTCTTCAGCCAATGCCCAGTTATAAGCGAACCGTGCCGTTCCCGCGAACTGGAACAGGCGTGTTCTTTGCCGGTTGTTGGGAATTAGCATGACACGGATGGTCTTAATCATCTTCATCACCAGCGTCCGCTAGTTCCTGTATCAACTTCTTGGCTTTATGAGCTCGTTTGCCTTGTAATTTACAGCTAAAGACTGTGATTATCTGTATCAAGTCTTCTACGAGCTCCTGCTGTTCAGTTTTTTCCACATGGTCAATGACTTCTATCTCGCATTGATGTAGGGTTGCGAACTCTTCAACAAGTTCAAAGCCGAAGCGCAGAAGCCTGTCTTTATACAAGATTACGACTTTATCGACGCGGTTGCTGTTTATCAGCTCTATCAGTTCTAAGAGGCCTTTGTTGCGGTAATTAATTCCGCTCCCGATGTCTCGAATTATCCTGAATGGCCTACCTTGTGCTAACAAATACGTCTGCATGTTCTCGCACTGTCGGTTGAGGTCATCCTTCTGTTTGTGGCTTGATACGCGGCAGTAACCGATTGTTATTCTCTTCTCCCGCCGGACGTTGGTAATTTCGTCAAGCTGTTCCTGTGAATAGTAGCGGTATCCGTTCGATGCAGTGTGATGGGGTTTGAGCTTCCCTGTCCTATCCCAGTTCCGAAGAGTTTGCGGGGTAACGCCCAGCAGTTTGGAGAACACGCGGATAGAGTAATATCGTGTCATCGTAAGCACCTCCTGAATAAATTATACAAGAGATAACTTATAATAACAACAATATATTTACAATATATTATAGATTTAATCTATCTGTTTACTACCCCCACTCCGCTTCACGTTCTCGTAGCTCGGACTTGATGATGTCCTTCACATCGCGGTAACTCAATCCGCCGTGCGGGGACTGATCATGATTGCGACCCTGCACTATGGGGATTGCTCCCACAATGAACGCTATCATCGCAAAGCCCCAGTACACCGTAGTCTGCACCCAGTCTATACGGTCGGTGTTGTGCTGTACCTCGATAGATAACGTCTCGATACGGCGTTCTACTGCGGCTACGCGGGCTTCCAGATGGTCAAGCCGTTCGCCTAACGCAGTTACCTTGCCGTCTATCGCTATGAGTATCTCTCTGTCGGAGCTGGTCATGCTGATTTCTCCTCTCTGTCATGAGACGGCGGAATGTACACAGGAACTTGGATGATGTACGGCGCAGGAACAGGCGACTTGTCATCATGCCGTCTGTCGGACAGCCACAGGTACAGCGCGGTGAACACGCCTAGTGCCGCAAGGAAAATGCCTATCGCACCAAGCACCCAGTAAACAGCAGTCGTCAGTGAAGCTATCTCACTGCGCATGAGACGCTGTTCTTCGCGGACTTCACGCAGGCCGGTTTCCAGCACATCCACGCGGGCCTCCAGACGGTCAAGCCGTTCGCCTAACGCAGTTACCTTGCCGTCTATCGCTATGAGTATCTCTCTGTCGGAACTCGTCATGCGGACTTCTCCTCTCTGTCATGAGACGGCGGAATGTACGCAGGAACTTGGATGATGTACGGCGCAGGAACAGGCTTATCCTCTTTCGGTGTTCCGCGCGACGGCCTTAATGCCATTGCCGCAAGGAAGACACCAACCGCACCAAGCACCCAGTACACACTGTGCTGTAGCGTCTGCTGGTCGTGCTTGATTATCGTTATGTCCTGCTCTACCGCACCAAGACGGGCCTCTATCCTGTCAAGGCGCGTCTCTATACCGTCAAGGCGGTGCATCAACGCTTCATCACGGCCCGCAGGTCGCAGTACTAATCCCTCAGCCCTGTACTGGATACCGTCAATCTCTACGTAAATTATTCTGTCGGAGCTAGTCATCATCATCATCATCTTTCTTTCGTTGGGGGAATGAGGCCATTATATCACGCAGGAGGTGAGACACGTGAAAGACCTCTACTCTCTATCCCTCAACGACATTACACCCCGCAACATCGCTGAAGACAGCAACATTTCAGCCCTGATCGCGGCGATTGACCCCGAACTTCAAGCCCTCTCACGGGGCAGCCTCGAGGCATTAATCTGGGCGCGCATCGACGAGCTCCCCGAGAACGTCATTGACCTGCTGGCTTGGCAGTTGCACGCGGACTTCTACGACTTGGCCGGAACTCTGGACGTTAAGCGCAAGGCCGTAAAAGACAGCCTCAAGTGGCACATGCACAAGGGCACTGTCTGGGCAATCAAGGACGCTCTCAGGCAGATTGACGTTGAGGCTACGTTCAGGCATTGGCACGACACAGGCGGTGAGCCCTACACGTTCGACCTTAAGGCCATCGTAGGCGGCGAGTTCTACCGTACTACGGGACGGGACAAACTGCAGAGCTCCATTCACCGCGCAATAGAGGAGAGCAAGGCCGCACGCAGTCTCATGAATGACCTCGACATCCGCATTGAAGTGGAAGATGACGCGGAACTTGCTACGGCAACCGTCAGCCTCGAGACAAGGGATGTCGCTTTAGGAGTGAATTTAGACGACATGCAGGAATTATTGTTACAGTTCGAGAAACGAATAATCAGCCGCATTGATTCGTACGAGAGCACGATACTTGCTGACCTCACAGCACAGCAGGCCGCGATTAACGCACGGCTTGACGCTATCATGGACATGCTACGCTGGAAGGACATGGAGGACGCTGAATGAACGGCCTCATCATCACAAACGCAGGCCTTAACCTGCTAGCGAAAGCTATCACTGGCAAGACACTGAACTTCACAAAGTGCGTCTGCGGTGATGGCTGGTTAGGCACGCGCAACCCCAAAGAACTTACCGCCCTCATCTCACAGAAACGCGAGCTCAGCATTCAGCGCATGACCGTTGCGTCTGTCGTTGGAACTGCGGAGTTCTTCCTCGAGATGACAAACAAGGGGCTGACGACGGGGTTTTTCGTGAGAGAGTTCGGCCTGATTGCCCGAGACCCTGACACTAACGCCGATGTCCTTTACGCTTATTGCAACAAGGGCAACGACGCAGGATACATTGAGCCCGACAATAACGTTGACCAGATAAATTACACGCTCTCTCTTGTTACGGTGATAGACCAAGCAAAGCACGTTACGGCCGTCATCAACAACACCAACCAGTACGTTACGTACGCGCGCCTTGACCAGAGATTTGATGACCTCTACGCGCCCTACACAACCCCTGCGGGCTTCTGGACTACAGCACCTTCAGGCGACAAGAGACTGCGTCCCATAACCATACCGCAGACAAAAGAGCTCCTGCTTGGAGGCATTGAACCCGCCGCTCTCGACAAACGACTTGAACGCGTTGAGGACGCTCTCTCTGAGTTGTGGCTTGCGGTTGAGACACAGCAGGACTTCGACGGTTTTTCGCACTTCATGGCCGAAGACTTCACGAACACGTCGATGATTGACACATTCCGCACGGACATGATTAAGGTTACGGCGGGGAGCTGGACGGCGGAGGCAGAGCCTGCAGACGGGCTTATCCCCGGAAGCTGGTACTGGCTCACGGACGGCGTTAGTTCAGAGCGCGTTCAGGTTACGGCGATCACAGAGGGCAAGAACTCTGTTACGCTGAAGTTCGACGGGCCGGTCATGAACACCTACCGCACGGACGGGACAATACTTTGCCGGACGACGGCCAAGATAACGGACGGAGAGGCTACGGGAGCGGGGGTGCTGAGCGTAAAGGTGTGGCCTGCAAATTTTGAGTGGTACGGCCTCAACACAAGCACTGATTTCAACAGGTACTTTGAGTTCTCCGTCGCTGATGTCGGTCGATACACGCTCTCGGGGTTCGCTAAGATTACGGGCGTGGATTACCTCATGCTTGCTGAGTAATGGAAGGTGATTGTTATGGCGAGAAGAACTTTTGACGCTAACATCAGGGCACTGCTTCACTTCGACTTCCCCTACTACGGGGAAACAGGAGACGGCCTCAGAGACGAGATAGGGCTGTTCACGTGGAGGCGGCAGGGGGGAGCGAAACTTGCGGGCAAAGAGATACCCTGCGACGAGCTCACCTCGGGTGTGCCGAAGTTCGGGTACAGGTGCTTGTACACCCGCAACGAAGCACAGTACATCACCGGCCAATCCTCTAATCACCCAGTGTTCACAAGCATTGTGGAGATATCCTGCTGGGTGCGCCCAATAAGCTTAGCGGGCGGCCTTATCTCACAGCTGAACTCTTCTGCAGGGTTGCCGCGCGTTCTCCTCAGGCTTGACGGTCAGGTTAGGCCGCAGATTGTCATCAACGCTTTCTCTGTTGAGCCGGACATCTCTCTTACGCTCAACACATGGGCGTTCATCCGCGCGCGCGTAGACATCACGAACAAGACGGTAACAATCATCATCAACGGCGGAACACCCTACGTGTACACGGGGATAGACAGTCTTTCCGCCATGCAGATTGGGAGCATAAACGTAGGCGGCCTCGACGGCATGATAGATGAGTTCTGCTTGTCGGCGGGAGCTGAAGACGGCGTTCCCGCATCACCGCGACAGGGCACTCTGAACGTCTACGACATCGGGGGCTTCGGCACTGGCGAACTCGGGGACGTTACCGTGAAGAAACGTACCCCCATATCAAGCGCGTGCTGTATCACGGGGTTTTCCCTGAAGACAGCTACTTACAGCAAGAAACGCACGATGTCTCTCGGCAAGCTTGCCGCTGGCTGGGAAGTCATGTTGCTCAACAACGAAACGGGCAAGTACCAGTTCACGAGGATAGAGAGCATGACCGACACGGAGATAACTTTCACGGACGCAATCACTATCGGGAGCGGCAGTGTTCAGTGCGTGAGCGTACCTAACTTCAACACTCTCACAGTTACGGATGAAGGCGTGCTCATTCCTCCGATGTGGACTGACTCATACCAGAGCGGAGGCATTATCGCTTTCAGGTGCAAGGGGGACTGCTACGTTGACGGCCGGATACACACGCACGCTTTCGGGCGGGCACGAACTGACCTGCGGGCAATAAGTCATCCCCAGCTCATCGACAACTTCATCGTGAACAGCGGCGGCGGTATCTTCATCGCATGCGGTGGAACTTTCACGGCGACATCATACGCACGGATAGGCGCGAACTGGTCGGGAGCAGGCAAGGGAGGCGCACCCGTTCTCGGAGGCGGTGGCGGTGATGGCGGAGCTGGTTACGGAGGAGCGGGAGGTTCTGACACCGACAACTCAGGCTTAGGCGGCAAGGGCGGCGTAGGCGGAGGCGGCGGCGCAGGAGACGGCGCATCAGGAGGAGACGCAGGCACTTCGGGAACAGGCGGCTACGGAGTCGACCTCACAGGCGAAACTTGCAGGGGCGGTACTCAGGCCTCAACAACCGGCGGCAATTCCCCCGACGCTACGGGAGACCTCGATACAGGAGGCGGCGGCGCAGGAGGGAATTCCGGCAGTGCAGGAGACGCACCCGGCCAAGCCTCAGGAGCATGCCTCATCCTCATCGCACAAAAAGTACGCGCCGACGAAAACGCCATCTCTACAGGCGGCAAGGGCGGAAGCTCAAGCGCAAACGCAAGCGGCGGAAGCGGTACGGGCTTCTGTTACATAGCTACACAATCATACGCATAACTACCTAGCTTTTAGCACTCGAACACTCTGACCGCTAAAATTTCACGAAAAAAAGTGCAATTCTCCTGAGCAGGAAGTTGTACTTTTTTTTACACAATTTTGGCACACGAGCAGAGAGACTGCTAAAACGTACGGAGAATTACTTACATGAGCAACATATCAATTGACCCTATACGCTGGCAGACAGACACTCTCAGCACATACGCTGAAGGCATGCTCGTTACGACAGACAGCGCACCGATGGACTTGTCGAGCGCAAACACGGTAACAGGCATTGAGGTGAGTGGCTACCAGCCCGACGGCACATCGCGTTACGTGGCCTTCAAGGTGAGGGGGCAGTGGGGGAGATTAACGGGCTCTGGGACATTCAGCGCATTCAGCACGAACAAGGCGGACATGAACACTCTCAGGGCCTACGGCAATACCCCTGAAGAATTAACAGCCCTGACGAACGTACCAGCACTTGCGGGGCAGAAGTTCGGCATTGCACTTGGCCTGAGCACAGACGATCTGAGCAGGCACATTCCGCTCATCTCACTGACCTTCAAGTGCCGGAGCACGGAGATACAGTACACAACATCGCAGTACTCCCCGCGCTACGACTTGGCCGCCGATGCACAGGTGATAAACATCTGGGCTGAAGCAGAGGGACAGCGGGATGGTATGTGCAACGTTTACGCACAGTACACAGCCCCTGACGGGCACTTGTCCGAGTGGACACCTATAAGCGACATGGCGGGTGTTTGCGCAAAAGCAGTCCAGCTCCGAGCAGACTTCTCAGTCCAGAGAGTAGGAGCGGCTATTCCTGACCGCGTCAATCTTGGCGTGGTGAAAGTTATTTACGCTACGGGGGGCGTGGTAATTCCGGGCTCGAGCGAGAGCGAACTGATCACGAAGACGGAGGACTGGTACATGCCGGTGCATTCCTGCAGGGTAACGGTCAACCACAGCGAACTTGAAGGAAGCACGCTGAAACTGTACGCGTCATTCCGCCCCGCCCCCGAAAGAGTAACGGGCACAACGCTGGGCACAGGCACAGGAGCAAGACAGACCTTCACGCTCCTGCACAGGACGGGCATAAGGCCGGACGGCTTTCAGCTGTACTACGACGGCGAGCCCGCAGTAACGGACTTTGAGGTGGACGGACAGCAGGGCACAGTGTCATGCACAGCCCCTGTAGGCACAATCATTACGTGCGATTACGAGTGTGGCTGGAGTGCTGAAGAGTGGCAAGAACTACCACTAACCTCACGGTACGACATGGGCACGCACATGAAATCCGAGTACCGGCTTGCAGTTCACGGAAACACGGACACATGCTGTGCACTGAGGGCAGTAACAACGACAGAAAGCGGCGTGATCTACGGGGAGGCTTTAGGCGCGGGGACAGGCCGTCAGAAAACCTACAAGCTCAAACATCCCGTAAAGGGCGGCGAAGTGAAACTTATCGTGAACGGCACACAGCTTTCAGAGAAGTACTTTGCTCTTCATGAAGACGCACAGCACATCACAGCGTCCGTAACAGCCGGGCAAGCCATAACAGCCAATTACGAATGGCAGAGCAATCCGCCATCAATCTACCAGATAGAAGCAGTGTTCAGCGAATGAGAGGTGAGAACGATGAGCACACAGCGCAGACCAAAGCCAATACCCATTCCCGAGCCTGAACAGAAAGAAGGTGAGGAAGAATGAGCAGGCCTAATTTCAGCGTCAAACACGTAGAGACACAATCCCAGCTTCCGGCCAAGCTAACGAAAGGGCGCGCGTACTTTGTCGATGACGAACAAATCATCATCGTTGATCACGGTTACGGCCCGGTAACATACGGCGGCAAGGTAGGAGCACAAGGCATACCCGGCGAACCTTTGCCGGTGATACAGGCACAGATAGACAGCCTGAGTGAAGCGTCATTGAAGATGCAGAACTACATGTGGGAAGAAAGCGAGTACGTCCGCACACATGATGAACGCCTTGAAGGTCTTGTCGATGACGCGCGTACAGAACTGCAGGCGCAGGTAGACCAGACAGCGAACGCGATACTGACTCTCACAGCACTGCTTCACGAGAAGTTCAACCAGTACGACAACGCAGTTTCAACGCTGGCCAAGACAATCGGCGAGATGTACCCCGACCCGCAGGAACAGTCCTACGATGACCCGCTGGACAACGAAACACTGTCAACAGAGGCGGGTACATGGACAATTCAACAGACGAACTTGAAGGACGGCACCATCGTCTTAGAGTTAGAGGCGCAGGAACTCCTGATTAACACGCTAACAACCGGCGACCGCGTCGAGTATGACGGTACGGACTGGAAGGTAGCGGACAAGCAGGAGACGGACGGGTTTATCACCCTAACATTAACCAATCTATAAGGAGGAACTATAATGCCTACGTACGGAATTAACGGAACAACCCTCAACCTCGAACACCTTGTGTTCAAGTGCAACAACGCGGCGAACTGGAGCGCGGACTATGTTCTTGCGGCGGGCGAACTCGGAGTAGAGCTCGACACCAAGAAGGTGAAGCTGGGCGACGGCTCAACAGTATGGAGCGAGCTGGGGTACTACAGCGACCCCGTAGTAAGCGGCCTCGTCGAGACTCTTACCGGCCGCGTAACCACAGCAGAAGGCACGCTGACATCACTGGGCACGCGCATGGACACTGCGGAGGGCAACATCACCTCACACGGGACGCGCCTTGACACAGCAGAGGGCAACATCACCTCACAGGGCACGCGCCTCACGACAGCTGAAGACGACATCGACGCAGTAGAGGGCAGACTTGATACTGCAGAGGCCGACATCGACGCGCTCGAGGCAAAGGACACGACGCACGAGTCGCGCATGACAGCGATTGAAGGTGTCAACACAGCACAGGGAGGGAGGTTAGACGCGCTCGAGGCCATAACGACCATCAGCGCGAATCCCTTTTCTGCATAACTGGTCTGTGATGCAGGCGCGGCTTGAGGCACTAGAAGGGCTCGTAGTTGACGTGAAAGACCTCGTGAACAGCGTAATCGGCAACTTCGAGCGTACATAAGAACATAGCCCCCTATAACAGGGGGGCTGTTTTTAGGGAGATGATAAGAAAATGGCAACGGATTATTCAAGGTGGTACAGAGTAGGGCAGTGCGCCGTAACCTACAACAGCAAGGCCGTTACGGGAACGAGTACCTATTGGAGCGCGTCAGGGCTGTTACCGGGGGACTTATTCACGACGGACAACGGGGCGACGTTCTACGAAATCGACACGGTAACGGACAACACGCACATAACGTTAAAGACGGCTTACACGCAGGGTACGGACAGCGCGAGCTCGTACGCGATAGTTCGCAACTTCACGGCGACGATGCCCGCACAGGTAGCGGCGCAGACGAGCGACCTTCTGCTGGACATGAGGCGATACCTCGATAACGACACGCAGACTCTGAGGGGCAAGAGTGCGTACGAAATCGCCGTAGCGAAGGGCTACACGGGCACAGAATCGCAGTGGTTAGAGAGCCTCATCGGGGCTGGGCAGTGGAACACGCTTGATGCGCGCACAGCGATACTCTCAGAGATGGCCGGTCCGACGCACAACAGCATTTTCAGGGGCAAGGACTTGGGCTCAACGATAACGGCCGCGCAGTACAACGCCATCAAGAACGGGACGTTCGATGACCTGTACATCGGGGATTACTGGACGTTCGACGGGATAAAGCACCGCATAGCGCACATCGACTACTACTACGACAGGGGAACGGGCTTCAACCCTACGGTCCAGCCCGGCGACATAGCCGCGAAGGGGTACGTGTACAACGCCTCCCGCACCCCCCATCACGTGATTCTGCTACCCGACGCGTCGATAATCACGGGCAAGTGGCACACTGAGGACACAATTCTGCAGGGTTACTACGGGACGAACTTCTGGAACGAGATACTGCCGCAGATCTACACGAAGCTTGCGGGCTACGTTGGAGCAGAGCACCTTCTGGAGTTCCAGCAGACGATGGCGAGCAAGATGAACGACGCGCACACGCAGGTGGGTTACACGACGCAGTACGTAATGGCGGGTCTGCTGAGCGTGCAGGAGCTGTTCGGTTACCCGAGCGTGAACAAGCGGAGTGAGAACTACACGAACATAGACAATATCTGGTGGACGGAGGAGTTTGCGCTGTTCCGCCTAGCGCCGCAGTACAGGTACAAGGTGGTCGGCTGCTGCCTGCGGGACATACAGGGCTGGTCGTCGTACTACGGGTGCCTACAGCCGCAATTGCTGTGGGTTTACGGCCAGGTCGCGGGGATGAACAGCGGCATGATGCAGAGCTTCATCACGCAGGACGTGTCGAGTGGTTTCCGGCCGTACTGGGGCGTAGCGGTGTACAACTAAGGGAGGAGAGTGAGCAGGAATGAGCAAGCTGAAGCTGAGCGGCGGTCGAGAGGTTGAGTGCGAGCGCAACGGTGACTTCTGGGAGTGTGCCGAGCCTGTAACGCGTTCGGACCTTGACGGAGTGAGCGTTGTTGATGACGACGGGAGCGTAGTCTTGGCCGGAGCCCTCGAGGTGCAGGCGGTGAGCAACGTCGGGGGAAAGTGCGGTGTGTGGCTTGAGGCGATGAGCGCGGAGAAGCTGAAGTTGGAGAAGGCTGCGGCGGATATAGAGTACGTCGCGATGATGGCGGGGGTGGAACTGTAATGAGCGAGTTTGCGCTGAAAGTGAAGAGATGGTACGTGCTGGGGCTGTGGAGTGAACAGCGGGTACGCGAGGCAGTAGCACAAGGGAAGCTGAGTGCGGAGGAGTTCAAGGCGATAACGGGGAAGGGACTTCTGGGGTAAGGTAAGAGATGAAGCAGGTGTGTAACTTTGAGACAGGTTGCATGCCTGCTAATTTTTTTTGTGGTATAATGTGCCTATCCAGAGAAAGAACTTGAAATAGCGCGGATGCCTAACCTAGTGAGTGGGAAGTCGAACTTCACGGGGTCGGAAGGGCAGAAGAGGCGGAAAGAGGAAGTAATTTGCTTAGCGGACACGATGTCCCCGATTTTCCGCAACGTTAGGCCAAGTCTAAGTGCTATTCGGTGCATGTGCACATCTGTCGGCACAATAAGTTCGCTGGGCTTCAGGACTTCCCAGCCGCCGGGATCTACATCTTCCTTCCTTACCATCCACCTTAAGTACAAGAACAGTCTCTTACATGCGCTGCCATCCTTAGGGGCTGAGATTAACGAGAACGAACCAGCCGCTTTGTTGCGTGATAACCTCTCCGCAAACTTGTCCATCCCGGAAAATATATCCCCGTCAGACTTGCGCAGACAATCTCCCGCAAATGCCTCGATGCTGTCATATTCCCTGAGCACTTCCGTCATGTTCCTCAGCAGGTTGTTCATGTCCCGTGCTGTCGTAAAACGGTGCTTGAAGTCTTTAGGCAATATGTCAGGATTGTCGTTGTTCAGCAGAAATTCATGCGGATGCTTACCTAGACGCGACAAGACCTTCTCCGTGCTCTTCATGATCTGTGCCACGCGGCCGTACGCCAGCGACGAAGCCACAAGTCCCGTTATCTCCCTGTCCCTCACGTCGTCGTAGTTGTACAGGAAAAACAGCGGGTCAGGGTTGACTATCTCCCTGCGCGCGTAAACATAGTACATCCCCTCAAGAAACGCCTTCAGCTTATCCTTCTCCATTGTGCCCAAAAATTCAGGGGAGCGTCATTCCACCCCCCTGCTCGTCCGCTTAACGCCCGGCAAGTTCACGGTCAACTGTGTAGACACCGTGCTTGTCCGTGCCCAGAAATTCCAGCTTGCTCACGATACCGCTGGTGTTGTCCTCTTCCTCCATCTGCTCGTCAACGTACCACTGAAGCATTGACTGCGTCGCGTAATCCTTCTCGCTTATGGCAAGGTCAACCAGCTTGTAGATGCGGGAGGTTACGTACTGTTCATGAGCATAGGCCGCCTTGAACGCCTCCAGTGCGTCAGCGTAGGCCTCTTTCGGCTTCGCAACGTCGGGGATGATTACCCGTGCTCCGCGCTCGTAGATGTAGGCGATGAACTTCTCCGCGTGCTCGACCTCCTCGCTGTACTGCTTGCGCATCCAGTGGGACATTCCGTCGAGACCTTCCGCCTTGAAGTAGGCCGACATCGCAAGGTAGATGTACACAGAATCGTACTCGGCCTTGATCTGGTCGTTGATGGCAGAGACCATCGCGTCGGAAATCTTCATTACGCCTCAGCCTTCCAGAGACCGTGCTTGTTGCAGTACTCACGCGCTACAGTACCGGCCTTGATGTTCCCGAACTCTGCCGCAGGTGCTTCGCCGGGCTTCAGGAACTGGCGGCACACACGCTCGCCGTTGATGACCTCGATCCACTCGATGTAGTGATCTTCCGCCATAGGATGAGCGACGCTCCCTACCTTCACCGTCTGGCCGTCGAACGCAGGCACGTGCTTCTCCGTTGCCGCGTCGGTAGTGTTCTCCTTGAGCTCACGCATAGGCTCGCCGCAGCACACCAGCTGGCCGCCTCCGACGTGCATAACCTCAACGATGTTGCCGCACTTGGCACACTTGAATACGCTTAACTTCTCCATGATACTTTTACCCCCTGTGAATTATTGATGGAATGCTAGAATAATATCATGCGCATGTGAATTACTCAAAGGGGGAACGTTTCATGAAGAGAAGGGCATTCATTCTGACGGAGATACTTACCGGGCTGATGCTGCAGTCCATGTTCATCATCACGCTGTTCGGAGCGTTCTACATGCTGCTGACGTTCGGGACGAGTACACAGCAGACGTTGGCGGCGAATGATTCGGGGCAGACGGTTATCAATTACGTGGACAACAGGATACGCAACGCCGGGCTTGGGCTGTGGAAGTGCGGGAGTCCTCTGGGTGTGGCTGAAGCGTTAGGGCTGACGCAGGGCACACCGACGATGACGGCTCTGACGACCCCGAAAGGCGGCGGCTATATACCGTTCGACCTGCCGGTGGCTGTGCTGTCGTCGGAGAAGGGAAGCATCGGCAGTGTGCTCGTTACTGTGTCGGAGGACGGAGTGTATGAGGGGAATGTTCTTGTGCTGCTCCATGCCCACAAGGATAACGACAAGAATCTTGCCGTGCTGAAGAAGAGCGTGGCTAGCAGCGACGCAGTAATAGCGGCAGGCGGAAACGAGACCTTCAAGTTCATAAAGTTTGGTGAGAAGCTCACGACTAACTTCAGTTTCTTACAGATGAACGCTAACATCAAAGGCTGGGCTGTTACGGAGGCTTCAGGTGTACCGTTCCGCGTGAGGGATTATCAGCAGGTAGATACAAAAAAGTCGTACAACTTTTCCATATATTCTCCGTACAAGGGGGTAACTATTCACCCGATGAGCGAGCTCCTCAACCTCGAGTGCCAGAAGCTCTGGGCGGAAAGCAACAGCTTCTACTTCGCGAACATAGACGACAGCGGCACAAACTGGAACAAGCACCCCCACACCTCCGGCATCCTCGAACTCCACATGACGCTTGACACCAAACCCGCAATCCCAATCCTCGACCTGCAGGTTCTCGTGAGCGAAGGCCTCCGCGACGACGGACAGACAACTTCATGCCCGCCGAACTGGCCGAGCTCCTACTGGAAGAGCGAGTTCGGACAGCACAGGGTTCACGTCTCGCAGGCCGCGTGGAAGCTCTACAACCTTGCGCCTCTGTTCCATTAGCCGAGAACGCCGGACAGTGCACCGCTTACGTGCGACACCCTGACTAGCTCGATGCCCGAGAACTTCACCTGTTCCCGCGAACTAACTACAGCAGCGTGAAACCCCAGACGTGCCGCCTCGCGCAAACGGAGTTCAATCCGCGTTACAGGCCTGACTTCCCCCGCAAGCCCAACCTCGCCCAGCCAGCAGATCCCGGGCTTCAGGGGAATGTTCTTCAATGCAGAAGCTATCGCCGCACATGCCCCCAAATCCGCGCTCGGGTCTTGAAGGCTCAATCCCCCAGCAACGTTGATATACAGGTCGTGATTGTTCGTCGAAACACTGCACCGCCTATCGATTACCGCCGTCAAAAGCTGGAAACGGTTAAGCTCAATTCCGCGCGATGTCCTGCGTGGGTAAGGAAATGTCGTCCGCACTGCGAGTGTCTGAATCTCCGCCGCAAGAGGCGTGCTCCCCTCGAGGGCTATCGTCATCGCTACCCCCGCAACGGCGGAGTCATCCCTGTTCCAGTAAAGCCCGCTCTTGTCGGTTACGGGAGAAAGCCCGTCCTCCTTCATCTCGAACACTCCAAGTTCATCGGTGTTGCCGTAACGGTTCTTCTGCGCACGAAGCATCCTGTATGAAGAGTAGCCCTCGCCCGAAAAGTTCAGCACAGTATCTACCATGTGTTCAAGCATCATAGGCCCGGCTATCTTCCCGTCTTTCGTGATGTGGCCGATAAGCACCGCAGGAATGTTCTTCTCACGCGCGCAGTCAATCACACGCTGGGCAACTGCACGAACCTGCGTTACTGTTCCCGGCCAGCCCGAAGCTCCTTCTGTGCTCATTGCCTGAACGCTGTCCAGCACAAAGAACGCAAACTCCCTGCCGTCAAGGTTACGTAACGCGTCCTCGATGTCAGAGCCGGAGTACAGGTAGAGGTTCTCTGTTGCAGTGTTGAGCCTAGCTGCCCGAAGTGCTACCTGAGCATCACTCTCCTCGCCCGAAATGTACAGAACAGGAGCGTTGTAGTTTTTCGCGACGCTTCCCGCCGCCTGAAGCAGAAGCGTAGACTTCCCGATGCCGGGCTGTCCTCCGATTAACACGACTCCGCCGGGCACTAACCCTCCGCCGAGTACACGGTCAAGCTCGCTGATGCCCGTAGTGATTCTCTGCGGTGGCGCAACATCGAGGGCACTGATTACCTGAACGCGCGGGGATGAAGACACTGCCGCAGGCTTCGGCGAGTCGTCGAACTCCTCGAACGTTCCCCACGAACCGCATGAAGGACATTTGCCGGTTTTGGTGGTCGTGATGTGTCCGCATTCTACGCAAATATATTTTGTGATTTTCGTGTTTGCCATAATATATAATCATACTATGCATACAAAATTTTTCAGAGGGGGAATAACGTTGCACGCTATCGAGAAGATTCTAATGAAGAACAGCGGCAGAAGCTCCATACAGACCGGCGAAATCGTCAGCGCAAAAATAGACTTTGCCGAGATTAATGACCTCTACCTTCAGACGGTGTACTCGTTCTACGAGATGGGAGGCCAGCACGTCTGGGACAACACGCGTTGTGCGTTCGTGTTCGACCATTACGCACCGTGCCCGGACATCAAGAGTGCGAAGAACCACAAGGCTATGCGTGAGTTCGCCATCAAGAACAACCTCAAGTATCACTTCGACACCAACACCGGCGTGTGCCATCAGGTCTTGGCCGAAGCAGGGTTAATCTATCCCGGAATGATTGTCGTCGAGACTGACAGCCACACCACGACACAGGGAGCTTTCGGCGCGATGGGCACAGGCTGCGGAGCTACGGACATGGCAACAATACTGATGACCGGCGAGCTGTGGTTCAGAGTGCCGGAGGTCATCGAGGTCAGGCTTGAGGGTGAAGCACCCAAAGGCGTTTTCCCGAAGGATGTTGTGCTTGCGGTGCTCGGACGGATAAGAGCAGACGGGGCAGTCTACAAGGCTATAGACTTCACGGGGAGCTACGTTGACGCGCTCGGTGTCGCGGGGAGAATGACGATCTGCAACATGGCCGTTGAGATGGGAGCGAAGACCGCCTACATGCAGCCGAATCAGGAAGTGCTGGATTTCGTGGGCAAACGTGCGGTGCGTCCGTTCGAGGTTCAGTTCACGGACAAGGGGTATCACTACGCAGAAAGCTACGTGTTCGACGTGAGCACTCTCGAGCCGGAGCTGGCCTGCCCGTCAAGCGTCGAGAACGTTCACACGCTCGCAAGTGTCGTCGCGCAGGGAGAAGTGAAGCTCAATCAGGGGTACATAGGCTCATGCACTGGCGGAAGAGTTGAGGATATTGCGGTTGCGGCCAAGATTCTGAGGGGCAAGCACATTCCAGAGTACACGCGGCTTGTAGTGATTCCTGCGTCGCGCGAGGTAATGCTCGAGTGCATCGCTAGGGGCTACATCACTGACCTCATGAATGCCGGAGCAACTATCTCGACTCCGGGCTGCGGTGCGTGTCTCGGTGCTCATGAGGGTATTCTTGCGCCCGGCGAAGTCTGCATTACCAGCACCAACAGGAACTTTCCGGGACGTATGGGCTCGACGGAAGCGAAGATGTACCTTGCCAGCCCTGCGACGGTTGCGGCGAGCATGGTGAACGGGAAAATCACAGACCCGCGCGAATTTCTCTAGAGGAGGCAGACAATGAAGACTGTACTTACAGGCAAATGTATAGTAATCGGCGACAACATCGACACTGACCAGATATATCCGGGCCGTTTCCTCGCAATCACTGACCCGAAAGAGATAGGCTCTCACTGCCTCTGCGGAGTCAGCGAGGACATTTCCCCTAACTTTCCGCAGGGAGGTTTCGTTGTGGCGGGGCGTAACTTCGGGTGCGGGTCGTCGCGCGAACATGCTCCGATTGCACTGCTCAACATGGGAGCAGTCGCGGTCTTGGCCGACTCGTTCGCACGGATATTCTTCAGGAACGCCGTAAATCTCGGACTCCTGCCCATAATCTGCAAGGGGTTAAGCCAGCACGTCAAGGCCGGACAAACTTTGACGCTCGACCTCGACAAAGGAACAGTGAAGGTTGAGGAGACAGGAGAAGAGTACGAGTGCGAGAAGCTGGGGGAACAGGCGATGAAGATTCTGGAAGCCGGAGGGATTAAGCCTCTGATGCGGGCAAGGTTCGCAGGGAAATAGCTTCCTTGTAGGATTTTCCCCAGTCCTCCATAACGTGAAGCACGGGCTTTAACGTCATGCCCAGTTCGCTCAGCTGGTACTCAACGCACGGAGGCCGAGAGTTATAGACCTTGCGGGAAATCAGCCCGTCAAGTTCCATCGAGCGCAGGGATTCAGTGAGGACTTTATGGCTTATGCCGGACAGACTGCGCTTGAGCTCGTTGAACCTGCAGGGCTTTATGAGGAGCTCGCGGATAACAAGCAGCTTCCATTTGCTGCCGATTAACTGTATTGCTGTTGCGGCCGGACATTCCGGGAGTTCGTGTTTGTGAATCATAGTACTGATTATACATGCGGTTACAAATTAGTGCGTTCTTGCGGGATTACGTGATGTTGTCTATCATGCGGAGCAAAATCATTCACAGGAGGCAGCATCAATGGCACTCAAAGACTTAGCAGACTGGGGCAGCAAGGCTTCATCATGCGGAGGACAGAAACCGTCGGCTTGCGGCGGAAAGAAAGACGTATCATGCGGAGGAAGCAAACCCTCAGCTTGCGGCGGAAAGAAATAACTGACACGATACCCCGTTCACAAGGCGGGGTATATTTGTGCACATGCGATACTTCTCGTTTCAGTGGCACATCACCGACGAATGCGACCAGCGGTGCAAACACTGCTACATATACTCAGGCGAAAACACACACGCTCCCGAGAGCATGACGCTTGACGGCATTCAGCGCGTGTTCTCGAACTGCCTGAACTTCTGCGGGACTTTCGGGCGGATACCATACTTCTACATTACGGGAGGAGACCCGATACTTCACCCAAACTTCTGGGAGCTCCTCGAAACTTTCCATGAACACAATATAGGCTTCTCGATTCTCGGCAACCCCTTCCACATTGACGCGGACACCTGCAGAAGGCTTAAGGTTCTCGGCTGTGAGAAGTACCAGCTCTCGATTGACGGCCTCCGTGAGACGCACGACTACTTCAGGAAGCCGGGCTCATTCGACGCGACATTGAACGCCGTCAAGACCATCAACGATGCCGGAATATGCTCGGTCATAATGTCTACCGTCTCAGGCCGGAACATTCACGAGATACCGGGCGTGATTGATGTCGCTGTAGAGCGTGATGCTGAAGTGTTCTCGTTCGCGCGGTACTGTCCGACACACGAAGGCGAGACCAACGGCATAACTCCGAGTGAGTACCGCGAATTTCTCGGACTGTGCGACGAAAAGTTCAGGTATTACGAGAGCAGGGGCTGCCGGACATACTTTGACCGCAAAGACCACCTGTGGACCCTATACGATCACGGGCGGGGACGATTCACGATACCAGAATCCGCCGAACGTGGCATAATTTACGGCGGGTGCAACTGCGGAAACGCTCATTTGACCATCCTTCCGACGGGAGAGGTTTACGCCTGCAGAAGGGTCAAGGGCAGCAAGGTAGGCAATGCATTAACTGACAGACTCGCTGATTTGTGGCTGAATGAGATGGAACGTTACAGGGAATATAATAGATTCGTGAAGTGTTCGAGGTGCGAGCTATTGGCATATTGTCGCGGATGCCCTGCAGTCGCTACAGGAACACACGGAGATTTTTACGCGGAAGACCCGCAATGCTGGAAGGAGATACAATGATGGACATTATAGACGTAATCAGGACGAGGCACTCAATCAGGAAATACTTGGCCAAGCAGATAGAGCGCGGAGACCTCGAGAAAATCATAGAGGCCGGGCTTCGCGCACCGAACGCAGGCGGACGGCAGGGAAGCATAATCATCGGCATTCACGACGCAAGACTCGCCGAGCTTGTCGGGAAGCTCAACGTTGCACAGTTCGACAGGTCTGCGCTTCTGGGCAGCTATGTCTCTGATGAACAGCCCAGCATCATCGATGACCCGTCAATCAAGAGCGGGTTCTACGGTGCTCCGTGCGTGTGCGCGGTCTTCGGGCCGGAGGATTTTCTGTACAGCGTGGCGGATGCGTTCTGCTGTGCCGAGAACATGATTCTTGAGGCTCACTCAATCGGGCTGTCGTCATGCATAGTTGCGAGAGGCGAGGAGACTTTCACCAGCCCCGAAGGCCGGAAGCTCCTGAAGGAGTGGGAGATTCCCGAAGGCTACACGGCAAGATGCTTCGTGCTGCTGGGGTATATTGACGGTCCTGAACCTTCCCCCAAGAAACTGCATGAAGGAAGATTCAGGATTGTGGGGTAATCGCCGCAATGGGAAGGCTGAAGGTTTGACAAAATAGGGGATTGTTGCTATATTCTTACGGTTGAACTTTTCAGGCCCCGTAGCTCAGTGGATAGAGCGACTGCCTCCTAAGCAGTAGGCCGGGTGTTCGAGTCACCCCGGGGTCGCCATCACAAACATTCACCGCATAAATTATCACGAAGGGAATTTTCGCTGTATGTCTGTCTCTGACCGCATCGCAAAACTGAAGCATTATTACGCGTGGAGAATGAACAAGACACGTTTCCAGCCCCACAGCAGAATAAGTTTCAGCAGAACGCCCTACATCATACGGAGAGAAGCTGACGATGTCGGACTGTTCTCCTACTTCATCACCATTCTCGGCGGGATAGACTATGCCGACCGCAAGGGCTATATCCCTGTTGTCGATATGAAGAATTACCCCAACGCGTATCTGTACCCCTCCGAACTTGGCCAAGTGAACGCGTGGGAATACTACTTTGAGCAGCCCGGTAACGTTGCGCTTGATGAAGCACTCTCATGCAGAAAATATATTCTCGGCAAGGACTCGGCGTGTTTGTCCCGTCCTTCGCAATCTGCAGAGTTCTTTTACGGGCTTGACGGAAAGCTGGATTACTGGCGCGGACTGTGCAGAAAGTATATCCGCTTCACTCCTGCAGTGCTCGAACGTCTCGGTGAGCTCCGCCGGAAAGCAGAAAGCAGAAGAGTGCTCGGCGTTCTGGTCAGAGGGACGGACTACGCTGCCTTGAAGCCTAAAGGCCACCCGATACCTCCGACAGCAGAACAGGCAATCGCTAAAACCCGTGAGGCTCTGCAGGAAGAAGGCTTTGATGCAGTGTACCTCGCTACTGAAGACAAAGTGATACTCGCACAATTCCGTGATGCTTTCGGGGATAAGCTGATGCTTCCTGATGCTGATTACCTCGATTATAATTACGACAATCCGAAATATCTGCCGTATGTTCAGGCATCAAGGGCAAACGACAAATACCTTCGCGGGCTGGAATATCTCGTGTCAATGCTGTTCCTGAGCAGGTGCGCAGGGTTCATCACTTCACCGACGAGCGGATCAACAGGTGTTGTGTGCCTCTCTGAAGGCTTTGAGTACCTCTATGTGTTCGCTCTCGGAGAATACCCGTAAAAACAAGCCCCGCACCTTTGTACGGGACTCTGTGTATCACTTGAAGAATTTTGACGTTGGATGTTTGGCTCTCGCTAGGTTTATTGCCCTCATCAGGTTCTCACGAATCTTATCGGGAGGAGTTACCCCCTTCACCTGCCCCGCCGTAAAATGATTCCCTATGTACAGCGTACCGTTCACTATGTGCAGTTCATACGGTGCAAGCTCAAGCTGTAAGTACTTGTCCAGAGTTTCCCGCATTCCCGAAAGCACAGCCCTGACCTCCGCCGTCTTGTTCCCCGTCGCAACTGCAAGCCCGTCAACCGTCAGCTGAAGGTTGTTCCCGCTCTCCTTGATGTCGGTTCTGAGGAGACCCAGAGAGTACTTGCGCTCAATGGGTATCTTGCGCTCGTGCAAGGTCTTCACCGCCGCATCAAGCCTCTTCGGAGTGTCCGGGTGGTTCATGTAAATTCCGTACTCGATTATAGGCTGTTTGTACTCCTGCTCCATGAAGTGCTCGAACAGCGTAACCATTCCCGTCGGCGAGTACCCGGATTGTATGAGTGCCTCAAGCCCCAGCCGGTCAGCTTCTGCCTCAAGCTCCCGCGTGTATGAGCTTGTGATGGCAACCTGCGCAACCTGAGCAAGGATTATCGGTGCGGCAGCTCCCCCGCTGAGGAGCATTACAGCCAGCGCACCCAGCGTAACCTTGTTGCTCTCCGCCGCCATCCGCAGACTGTGCTTCCTGTCCGCGTGAATCATTTCGTGTGCCATTACCGCCGCAAGTTCCGAGTCAGTCTTCAGCGCGTCGACTATTCCCGTCGTGAAGAAGATAAACCCTCCAGGTAAGCAGAAGGCGTTGATGGCTTCGGTCTTCACGAGACGTACTTCCCACTTTATGCGACGGGACATGAACGGTTCAAGACGTGCCGCTATCATCTCCAGCTTCGAGACAGCCGCAGGGTCTGCAGTTATAGGCCACTCCTCGCTGATGCGCGCCATAGCCTTGCGTCCTATCTCTACTTCCTTCGCCAAGTCAGGGTCAGGCTCAGCGCAGAAAGCGCATCCCGCGCACACGAGCACAAGGATTACCGCAATAAACTTCCTCATATCATCGACCCTCCCATACGCGCATAGCTCGCGGCGGCGTTCTGTCCCTGTACGCGCGTAACCATCTGGCTTCTGAGGCCGCTCTTGAACTTGTCCAGCTCGTTTATCGCGTCGTCCTCTGCACGGATTATGCTCCCGGCCAAGTCCCGGCTCTCCTCGATGAGCGCAGGAAGTTCCTCGTCGTCAGGGTACAGGTCAAGCAGATACCTCCCGAATCCCTCAGGGAAGTTCATGCCGTTCGGGGCTGAGTGAAGGCCTGCCTGCTCAAGAAGGTCCTTCCAGCCGTCCGCAAGAAGCTGGAGCTGTGAGATTATGCCGTCTTTCTGTTCCAGCAGGTCAAACAGCTCGTCCATATCACCATTAAGGACAATGGCCTCAAGTTCCCTCGAGATCATTGCCCTTAACGTCCGGCATAAACTTATCTCACGCCGTATGAGTTCCTTTGCCTGTGTCAGTACGCTATCCTGCAAGCGTGAATGTTCCTGCTTTAACATTTTTCGCTGTCCCCTGAGCCGCAGCTCCTGCAGGAGGGTATGCCGACGGTGCTCTTGCCGGTGCGGGCTCCGGCTTCCTGCCCTCAACCTCAGCTACTGCCGCCGCCAGGTCCTGATCCTCAGGATGCGCCGCCTGATACTCCTTCAGCAGCTTCACCAGTGCTTCCTCCCACGTCTGCTTGAGTTCCTCGAGCATTCCGCAGACCGTCCTGATGTTCTCGGGCTCTTTCTTGATGTTCGCGTCAACAAGAAGCTGGTACATGTACTCATAGAGCTGCATGAGCTTTTCCGCAACTTCCCCGCCCTTCTCGCGGTTCAACGTAACCATGAGCTCGCGGATAACTTCCTGAGCGCGTATCGTCTCCCTGTTGGCGAGGTCGTAGTCCGGAGAACCGCCGTTCGTCTTGCCGAGAAGTGCATTCTCCGCAGTGTGGCAGGCCTTTATTCCGATGTCGTAGGTGATGAGAAGGAGCTGTTCCTTCGTCGCCGTTGAAATTCTCGTCGCCTGATAGGTGAACTGTGCATTAGGATTTACCATAAAACTGACCCCCTGAATTGTTCTTGTGTTATTGGTTTCTGCAAAGAATATCGGTTAGGGATTTCTGCACTTTTAACACAACGCGGCCTAAACGTCAAGATTTTTCACTTCACCGGCGTTCGCTATGATGAACTGCCTGCGCGGTTCTACCTTGTCGCCCATCAGAATGTCGAAGTACTCATCAGCAAGAAGGTTGTCGTCGAGCTCTACCCTCTTGAGGATTCTGTTTGCCGGGTCCATCGTGGTTTCCCACAACTGCTCGGGGTTCATCTCGCCTAGCCCCTTGTACCTCTGGACGCTGACCTTCGACGGGTCTGCGGCACTCTCGATGTGCTCGCGAAGTTCACGGTCGGTGTAGCAGTAGTTCACGGTCTTTCCGTACTGCACGCGGTAGAGCGGAGGCTGTGCGAGGTACAGATAACCCTGCGAGAGGAGCTCCGGCATGTGGCGGTAGAAGAACGTCAGAAGCAGCGTAGCTATGTGTGCACCGTCGACATCGGCATCCGTCATGATGATAATCTTGTGGTAACGCAGTTTGCTTGCGTCGAACTCACTGCCGATCCCGCATCCCAGTGCCGTAATGATGGTCTGAATCTCCCTGTTGCTCAGCATTCTGTCCATCTGTGCCTTCTCGACGTTGAGGATTTTTCCCCGCAGAGGCAGAATAGCCTGAAACTTCCTGTCGCGCCCCTGCTTTGCGCTTCCGCCTGCACTGTCGCCCTCGACTATGTACAGCTCGGTGTTCTCCGCCTTCTTCGACGAACAGTCAGCAAGTTTGCCCGGAAGACTCATCCCCGACATTGCACCCTTGCGGACGAGCTCGCGCGCTTTCTTGGCCGCCTCACGTGCCCTTCTCGCACGTATCGCCTTCTCCGCGATGGGTCTGACGATCTCCGGCCTGTCCTCGAACGCAGAGATTAACCCCTCGTAGATGAACGAGTCCACTGCTCCCCTAACTTCGCTGTTACCGAGACGTGTTTTTGTCTGTCCCTCGAACTGCGGTTCGCTGAGCCTCACCGACAGCACGCAGGTCAGCCCTTCTTTGAGGTCATCGCCGCTGAGGTTCTCTTCCTTGTCGCGGAGAATCTTCCCCGTCCTTGCCGCCTCGTTGATTGCGCGGGTCAGAGCCGTGCGAAGCCCCACAAGGTGAGTTCCGCCCTCTATCGTGTGTATCAGGTTCGCGTAGGTGTACATGTGCTCCTGATAGCCGTCGTTGTACTCAAAGCCCAAGTCTATCGAGATGTTGTCCCGCGTTCCCGAAAGCACTACGGGTTCGTTGAAGAGTGCCGTCCTGTCGCGGTCAATGTACTTCACGAATGCCCCGATGCCTCCCTTGAAGAAGTACTCGCGGCTGTCGTTCGTGCGCTCGTCGAGAACAGAAATCTTCAAGCCCGGATTCAGGAAGGCTAATTCCTTGAAGCGGCTCTTCAGCGTATCAAGAGAGTGGTGGACTTCCTCGAAAATCTCCTTGTCCGGCAGATAGTCTATACGAGTGCCCTGCCAGTCTGCGGGTGAGCCCTCGCTCAGGTCAGTAACAGGAACTCCGCGCTCGAAACGCTGGGTCTTCGCGATGCCGTCGCGCGCAATCGTAACCACTAACCATTCAGACAGCGCATTTACGACAGACACGCCGACTCCGTGAAGCCCGCCTGAGACCTTGTACGCTCCCTGCCCGAACTTTCCGCCCGCGTGAAGCACCGTAAGCACGACTTCGCTCGTCGGCCTGCCGTTGTAGGGGTGAGGGTCTGTAGGGATGCCGCGCCCGTTGTCCTGCACAGTGATGCTCTCGTCGCGGTGAATGGTAATCTGTATTTCGTTGCAGAAGCCCGCCATCGCTTCGTCGACAGCGTTATCTACAACTTCATAGACTAGGTGATGAAGCCCGCGCGTTGATGTGTCGCCGATGTACATTCCGGGACGCTTCCTGACGGCTTCAAGACCTTCCAGAACCTTTATGCTTTCTGCTCCGTAATCATTTACATGCTGCTGTGATTCCATGTGATATATATTGTTAGCTCCTTTGCTGGGATAAAGAGATTATAGCATTGTGGTATCATTGCGGAAAAATTTTCGGGAAAGACGGTGAACTTATGGCAAGAGTGAGCACGGCAACAATCCGCGTGCGTTATGCGGAGACCGACAAGATGGGAGTTGCGTATCACGGGCACTATCTGGACTGGTTCGAGGTCGGCAGGACGGAATACTGCAGGCAGAGCGGGAAGACTTATCTTGAGTGGGAAGGTGAAGGGATAATGCTTCCTGTTGTTGAGGCACACTGCAGGTACAAGTCCTCGCTGTACTATGATGACGAGGTAGTCATAGAGACCACGATAACGAAGCTCTCGCGTGTAAGCGTAGTGTTCTCGTACAAGGTATACAACAAGGCGACGGGGCACTTGGCCGCAGAGGGCTACACGAAACATGCATTTGTGTCGTCGGACGGAAAGCTCTTGAAGGACGGCAATCCTCTTCAGGAGAGCCTGAGCGTCATCATGGAGGGAGAACAGGACAGGTGAATCACTCCCTGCCCTGAACGTTGCTGAGGTCAACAACACAGCCTCCCCACGACAGGCCTACACCGAAACCTGCCAGCATTACGCGCCGGAGATTCGCGCTGTCGTTCTGTCTGAGGAGGTCGCGGACGGCTATCGGAACAGACGCTGATACTGTGTTGCCGTAGTCTGTTACGTCGTTCCAGAAGGGGAGACCCTGAAGGCCGCACTTTTCCTGAAGGAAGCCGAGCATCATCTTATTTGCCTGATGGAAGACGTAGTAATCTATCTCTTCACGCGTTAATGATGACTTGGCCAAGACTTCATCGAGCATCACGGGCACGGCATCAAGCGCGAACTCCATTATTCCCGCCCCGTCCATGTACAGATCTCTGTTCGTCCTGACGTTGCCGAAAGCGTCGGTGTACTCCTGAAGCTCCGTGCTGGAGTATGAATGCCTCGCTCCTCCTACAGGAACAATCAGCTTCTCCGCACCGCTCCCGTCCGTCCCGTACACAAAGCCGTAAATCCCTTCACTCTCCGCCTCAACCCCGCTCACCAGAGTAGCCGCCGCACCGTCCCCGAAAAGCGGGCGTGTCGCGTTGTCCTTAGGGCTGATGTGCCTGCTGTAGGTCTCTGAGGTCAGGAGAAGGACATTCTTTGCCTGCCCGGACTCGATTAATCCTTTGGCGAGGCCGAGACCGTAGACGTACCCTGAACACCCGAGATTGACATCAACAGCTCCGCATGTCTTCGGGAGACCCAGCCTGTCCTGAATTATACATGCGGTTGTGGGCAGGAAATAGTCCGGCGACTGCGTGCAGAGAATCACGAAATCTATTAGTCCCCCCCCCCCGTCAGTAATTCCCGCAAAGAGATTCTCGGCGGCTTTCACTGCCATGTCTCCTGCGGTCATTCCGGGCGGACAGATTCGCCGGCGTTCGATGCCCGTCTTCTTCCGAAGGCGCGCGTTCGTGTTCTCCTCGACGACTTCGGGCAAGTAGTAATTTATTCCCGTTATGTATGCTTTTATGCTGAATACCCCCCGTCAACAACAAAACTCTTCCCGTTTATCCCGCACGAATCATTGCTCAGCAGGAACATCACGGACTGGCTGATGTACTCCGGCTTCCCCTTGCCAAGAAGATGTCCGGCCAAGACACCGGCAGTGTCATTCATCGCGGCTATTTCGCGGGTCAGCGGAGTGTCCACCCAGCCCGGAAGAATGCTGTTCACCCTGTGTCCGCCCGCCGAGAGCTCCTGTGCCAGCGAACTCACTGCACCATTCATCGCAGACTTGGCCGAAGCGTAGACGGTTTTGCCCTTGTCGGCAGTCAGCGCAGAGACAGACGAGAACAGCACCGTAGACGTAGGAGCCTCCGAAAATTCTGGACTTGTTATGATGCGAAGAAACTCGATGCCTGCCCAGAAACTTGTGTCCATAATCTCATGCCCCCCCCCCCCGTAAGCAAAATTACGCAGAGGAGTAAGAGCGTCTATACCTGCCGCGTGTACTCCGCCTTTCAGCCTGCCGTGCTCCCTGACGAATGAAGCTATCGCGTCCTCGAGGGCTTGTGTGTCGCACACGTCGAGAGATGCCGTGAAGATGCGTGATGGTGCAATGTTACGCAGGGCTCCGAGACGTTCTGCGTTCCTGCCTATGCCCAGAACAACTGCTCCGGCCTCCGCAAGGTCAAGGGCAACCTGTCTGCCTATCCCCGATGACGCGCCTGTAACTGCGTAACGTTCGCCCGAAAAATCGTAGATTACTCTGCTCATGATAAATATCCTCCGTCAACTACTACGTTGCTGCCAGTTATCCAGCACGACGCATCACTGAGCAGGAACAGCACCATCTTGCTGATGTATTCCGGCCTGCCCGCACCAAAAAGATGCTTCGCTATGACGGCCTCGATTTCCGGGCTCGTCTCGAACTGCCCCGTCATTCCCGTAACCGTCCAGCCGGGAAGGATACTGTTGACGCGGTGCTTCTTGGCGGCGATCTCCTTCGCGGCACACTTCACTGCTGTGTTGACGGCGGATTTTGCGGCCGCGTAGGCGAACATCCCCTTAGCTGGATGGAGGGAGTATTCCGACGAGAAGAGCACCGTAGACGTTCCGGGATTGCCGTACTTCGCGCGCGTGATGAGCTGGAGGAGGTTCATCCCTGCCCAGAAGCTGACGTTCATTATCTCGTGCGCACGCTCACGGTCATAGCTCCGCAGGGGTGTCGTGTCGCTTATCCCCGCCGCGTGAACCCCTCCAGACAACTTGCCGTGCTCCGCGACGAAGCTCGCAATGGCATCCTCGAGAGCCTCAGAGTCGCAGACATCCAGCGATGCCGTGAAGATGTTTTCGGGGTGGGAGAGCCTGACCTCCTCGAGACGTTCTGCGTTCCTCCCAACAGCAAGAACACACGCTCCGGCTTCCGCGAGCTCGAGCGCGACCTGACGGCCTATTCCCGACGAAGCTCCCGTAACGACAAACTGTTCGCCAGAGAAGTCATAAGTTACCTTGCTCATGATAAATACACCTCTCTAGTCTTTGTGCCCGAGAAGTCAGCGAGACACACTCCGACAGACAGACCCACACCAAAACCGCAGCACAGTACACGCTGATGCTTGGCCGCGTCCGTGCGCACAATCACTGAGGGTATGGAGGCTGATGATTCGTTGCCGATGTCGCCGGAAGTGAACGGCATCTTCTCGCGCGGAACTCCGAGTTTGTCGGCCAGGCTGTCCAGTATCAGCTTGTTGGCCTGATGGCAGGCGTAGAGGGTAATGCTGTCGCGGGTGAGGCTGTTGCGTTCCATGAAGGAAGTGATGGCTTCAGGGACTTCGTTCATCGAGAAGTTGAGTATCTCCACGCCGTCAAGGTAGATGTAGCCGTCCCGTTTGGGGCTGGGAGTGATTCTGCTCCGGCTGTTCTCCATTATGACAACGCCGTACTTTTCCCCGTACGTGGCGAAAGCAAAAGGTATATCCTGCCCTCCGGGCGTTACGAGGATTGCTGAAGCTCCGTCGCCGTAGATGCACCGCGAAGCCCTGTCGTCGGGGTCTGTAATTCTGCTGTTCGTGTCCCCGCAGCCCAGCAGCACTGGAGCTCCGAGACGGCTCGACATCATCGCAGCGACGTACAGTCCCCTCACGAATCCCGAGCACCCCTCGCTGATGTCAATGCATATGACGCTGTTGCTCAGGCCTAGTTTGTGCTGGAGGACGTGGCTTGTGGCAGGCATGTCGTAGTCAGGAGTCTTCGAGACGAACACGAGCCCCGCAACCTCTTCACGCCTGCGCCCCTCTAGAATCTTCCCAGCTGCCTCCGCGAACAAGTCTGCTGTGGTTACACCCTCAGGAGCGATCCTCAGCGAGGAGAAACCCGTGCTCTTGGCCAAGCGGGCGGCGGTCTTCTCGTTGAGGAGGTTGGGAGCGTATTCCGCGAGAGAGAACGTCTGCGCAGGAAGTGCACACACTATCTCCGCAACGTCTACGCCCCTGACACAGTCGAACACCGGCATAGCTACTCAGCCTGAAGCAGGTTGTACAGGTCGCGAATGCTCACGCAGTCCCTGATCAGCGCAGGAGCAAGCCTCTTTCCGCACGAAGAGTTCGCGAACGCCGCGAAGCTCACGATGCTTAAACTGTCCCACTCCTCAACGTCTGCAAGCACTGTGTCCATCGTTACGCTCTCGTTGTCGAGGATTTCCCTGATTTTCGCTGTAAAGTCTTTCTCGTTCATGATAGTACCTCCGTTAATGTTGGGTTAGTAGTTGGTGCCGTTGAAGTCCATCGAGTTGGTGTCTGCCCTGTAGATCGGCGGCACAATGTCCATGACCTGCTCTGCCGCTCCCATTGTGTACTGGGACACGTGAGCCGTCTTGCGGCTGCCGAGTATTCCCGGCGTAAGAGAGTAGTACAGGTACGGCATGAGCCTGCTTGCGCGCGGAAATCTCTCCGCGAACTTCGGGCTGACCTCGCCGAATATCCTTCCTGACGGAACAATGTTCTTGATCCTGCGCTTGAGCACGAAATAGCACTTGCCGTTCACGGTCAGGACAGCGGCGTTCCTCTGCGTGAACGAGAAATTCTCCGCGTACTCGTCGCTGATGTAGGGCATACTCTTCAGGAAGTCGTCGGTGAGGCCGCGATAGAAGCGCAGGTAGTATTCCGCCAGCACCCAGCCCGCCGCGCGGTTCACCGGGTGAGCCATCTTGCCGGGAAAACCGTAGATGCGTGCGTTGGGGTAGTGCTTCCCGAGCTCGTCGTAGAGAGAGTAGAGCATGTCGAGGACATAGCCGCCTTTGCGGACAGACGGCATTGTCGCGAAGTCGCACATCTGGAACGCAATCCGGCCGTCGAGGTCATTCCGCCAGGCTCCCCAAGTGGCGATGGGCTTGTCTTCACGGTAGACCACGATGATGAAGCTCTTGCCGTAGCAGTTGGCCTCGAACTTCCTGCGCATGTAGTCAAGGTCGAAGTGATCCACGAATACGGTGTTGCAGACATCGCAGTAGTCCTGCGCGGTTTTGTCGGTGATTTCGCCTGACCACTCAATGGCCAGCTTCTCGCCGCGTTCTTCTGAAAGCGTAATAATCATCTCTTCTTGCTGCCTCCAAGTTTCTTGATAATCTTGGACATTACCTGCTTCGCTGTGTAGATAATGCCCCTCTTCCTCAGCATGTACCAATAGCTCTGGAAACGCTGCTTCTGCCTCACACGGAACTTCACGCGGTTGAGCTTCTTCTGTTCCGCCGCAAGCCTCGAACGCAGGCCGTCCATGTATTCGCGGCTGCGTGCCCTGAAGACCGCCCGACAGTACAGCCCGCCTTCACACGATGCAGTTACCGCAACATCCCCCGAGCCCTCGAACACAAGCCTTCCGTCCTCCAGACGCGCAGAACCCTCGACCTCCCAGCTGACCGGCGCATCAGTGCGGTACTGGTAGCACTCAAGCGGGATGCTCTGCTCGTCCGGGTCTCTGTCGTACTCGTAGACAAAATTCCCGCCGCTCGTTATCTGGATGAACGGCCTCACTACGGCTTCCTGTTCCGCCTGAGCGAAGAACTCAGCCTCCGCAAGTCCCGACTCACTGCTTCCCTGCGCGAGAACTTTTATCCGGCACTCGGTTACGCCCTGCTGTTCGGGAATCTCGAGAGTGAGGGGCAGACCTTCCGCAGGCAGAGGCCCGGCCTCAACGCTGTAGCCTGTGTTCATGCTCACGGAGACTTTCTGCAGAGGCACGCCGTCAACGTTGCCCCACAGCCTTACGAGCGAGATTGTCTGCGGTTCGTCCCACGAAAAGACGAGCTCCTTCACGGTGTCGTCCGCATCAGGAATCCACAGGTAGTTCTCCCACTTCGGGGTGTCGGAGTCAACTTCGGAGACGTTCAGCAGACGGAAATCTTTTGCGCAACCGGCATTCCCTGATGAGGCCGAGACTTTTGCGCGGAAGCTCAGGCTGTCAGTGCGCCGCCGCCAGAAGACTTCGTCGGCGTTGATTACGCGCTCTGCCTGAATGAACGCATCCTGAGAGACATGCTGACGCAGTGCCCGCTCGAGGATGTTGCCCTCGAAGATAGGCCTGCTCGCTTCAGGGACGGGGAAACGCACGCGGTCTTCCCAAGAGTAGTACGACGTTCCGACTATCTTCTTGTCGTAGCTCTGCGTGTGTCCGGGCTCAGGCCTGACGGTTGACAGCAGGAACGTAGAGCTGAACAGGTCGGGCTCTCCATTCCAGCCTATGCAGTACGCGAACCTCCTGAAGACTTCGGGCAGGTAATCGTTGCCAGGTCTGGACAATATTTCTCCCATCACCTCGTCGAACGAGAGGGAAAGCATCCTGTGGTCTGCGTGCCAGTCGAAGTCTACGGCGAGAATGACATCAGCCCTGACGTGAAGGATGAGCTCCTTCAAGTCCTGCAAGTAGTTCCTGCGCGTGTAGGGGCTGTGCTGTTTGCGTGTCAGGTACGCAAAGTCCGTGAACCCCGCCGCTCCGTAGGTCTCTGTGTGGCCGCTGGCTGAAGTTATGGGGTTGTCCTTAGCGTAGAAGATGTGCCCGGTCTCTGAGTTGTTGAGGGTTTCGGCAAAAGCAAGGCAGAAGATGTGCGAGCGGTCGAGGCCAAGAACCTGCAGAGAGTTTGCGGCTTCACTTATGCGTACCTCGAACGAGTACCAGTCGTAATAATCCCCGCTGTTGGCGAACGCGACAAAGACTTCTGCACCTGCATGAATGAAATTCTGGATGGAGTTTGCTGCTACGTTGATTTCGTCGTCCTGATGGGGTACTAGTACTAGAACTTTTCTTCCTGCATAAGAATCATCGAAGAATGAATCACAATAATGGTCAGGTCTGGTCTGGTCTGGTCTGGTCAAAATCGTAGCGTTTCACAGCCATTTTGTCAAGTCCTTTCTGCAAAATATATTCCCTCCGGCCAAGTTATGACCAGAGGGATAACCGTTAATTCTCTTACCTTACCGGCTCAAGGAGGCCGTAGCTGTTCTCCCCGCGCTTGTAGATGACGTTGATTTCTCCTGTCGCGGCGTTCTGGAACATGAAGAACTCGTGCCCAACTAACTCCATCTGCATTGCCGCTTCTACGGGGTCCATCGGGTGAAATTCCACCTTCTTGACCTTGTCGATTGCGGGAACATTGCCGTCAGCCTCTGCCGTCTCCTCAAGGCTGAACGTGAACTCTGTGTCCGCGCCTAACTGTGCCTTGTCCTTAAGGTATGAGTTGTACTTCTTGATTCTGCGCTCCAAGTTCTTGAGCGACTGGTCGAATGCCGTCCTCATGTCCGTTGCGTCTTCCTCAGCACGGAGAATTACGCCGTTGGCATTTGCGGTGGTTTCGACGTTGAAGCTGCCCTTGTGATGCGTAACAACTATCTGGCAGTTCAGTATCTTGCGGAAGAACTTCTCGAGCTTGGAGATCTTCTTCTCCATGTAGTCCCTGAGTTTGTCGTCAACAGTTGCGCCGCGCTGTACAAACCGAACTTCCATAAACAGCACCTCCTGAAAAGTTGAATAGCTGGATGCACATATTATACTAGATTTCAGCCCTTAATCCCCAGTGAAATGACATGCTCCAAATCTTCAGCCTTTACCTGTTTCACCGTGCACTGCCCTATCCCGCACGGAACTACCATGTCGACGACCCTGCCCCACGATTTTGCAGCTGTACGGGCAATGTCAGCGGCCTTGTACTTCACGCAGTTGTCGGGAAGATTGTGGGCATTCAGTGCGGTGATGATTCGTCCTGCTGTGTCCTCAGAGCACCAGCCCATCTTGGCCGACGCACGCGCGGTTATGCCGATGCCCTGAGCGGTCGCGAGGCCGTGCTGAATTCCGTAGCCGCTCAGCGCACCGATCGCGCTCCCTACGACGCAGCCCAGCTTCAAGCCCCTGAGCCTTCCTTCATCGCCTGCGATTGACGCGCGGAACTTTATGCACTCCTCAATGACTCTCTCTATTCCGTCGGGCTCTATCTTCCTCGTGAACAGCCTGAACATCTCTTCCCCGCTGACTATTGCGGTCTTGAGGGCTTCGGCGAGGCCGCTCCTGTACTCGTCGTCGGGAAGTGTCTTGAGGCAGTCGGTGTCGCACAGGACGAGCGAGGGGGTGCAGGACATTCCGGCCAAGTTCTCGCCTGCCGAGAGGTTGACGCGCGCATAATTCCCGGCGGAAGCCTTGACCATCGCGGCAAGAGTTGTCGGGACGAGCACGAGCCTTACTCCACCGAGATAGCACGCGGCGGCAAAACCTGCTGCGTCGCACACGACACCTCCGCCGAGAGCGACGACTACGCACTGCTTCGAGAGCCCGAGAGCTGCCATGTCCTCGAGGAGCTTCTCGATGAGGCCGAAATTCTTTGTGCCTTCGTGCGAACCTATCAGCAGCTCGCAGATTCGCAGGCGCGTGCCTTCGGACTTCGGACACTCTTTGGCGTTGATGATGACGTTCTGCAGGTACAGGCCCGAGACCTTCTCGTCGGTAATCAGCGCAATTTCGTGCTCCTTCTCGTCGCTGAGCCTGAGGACTTCGAGCCCGATACGTTCCACGAGACCCTTGCGTATCTTGATGCTGTAGCTGCTACCTTTAACGTTTGCCGACATGTTTACACTCCCCCAATAACAAAGCACCCTCCGAGCTGTTTACTGCCCGAAAGGTGCTTAGTTGTTCTGTGTGTATTTTGTGCAATCAGCGAGTCCTTACGTCAGCATACAGCAACAATCCCTCTGGAAGTAATACCAGCGGGTAAAGTTAAAGCCGAAATTTGCTGATGCAAGGTTGATAGTGTGCACCGTTAATACATTCTCCGTGTGAAAAAATTTAGATAGATGAATAATCACACATTCCGGCGTAAATGTCAAGGGTAAAAAAAACACCCCGCCCGGGGTTTTTCCGGACAGGGTGGGTATTATTTGCTACTCAGCCTCGATTGCGATAACGGGCTGGTAGGTTACGCCGTTCCTGAGCCAAGGAGCTACTACTATCTTGCGGCTTGCAGGAACTGTCTCGATTGCCGCGCCGTCCTCGTCGTAGAAGTCAGCGATCTTGTCGTCCTCAACTTCAGGAGCATTCTGCGGGAAGGCGATGTAGACGAGCTTTGCGCCCTCAGTTGCCTTCTCTTCGTCCAGCTCGGCCTCGAAGTCCTGAACCTGACCGTCGGCCTGTGCCGTGAACTCATCGAGCACTGCGACTACGACGTAGCCCTTGCTCTGGAGGTAGGCCTTCTGCTGTGCGGTGAGGCTGGCGAGTGTTCTCGGTGCTCCGAAGACCACTGCGTCCACTGCTTCTGCCGTATCGTCGGCCTCTGCCTCAGGTGCTGTTTCAGCGTAGGCTTTTGCCTTAGGTGCGGCTGTGCCGTTGGTGCGGAACGTGCCCACGTACCTCACGGTAACGCCGGTGGTCGTCCATGCCTGCTGATCCTTGCTCAGGAGGTAATATCCGACCTCGTAAACGTCCTTGAGGTTGTTGGTCTTGTTCGTGGCCGTAACGTCGAACGAACCGTGCTCCGATACGTTGGTGGGCTCTGCGGCGAGCGTCAGTGTCGCGCCGTCCTTGCCCTTGCTGGTATTGTCAGCGGCGATGGTTGCTTTCACCTTAGCGGAGTTGCCCAGCTTGTTGCTTCCGACTGACCACTCAACCTGCGTCTTCGCGAGCGTCGGCTTGGTTTCGGCCGTCAGCGTGAGGGATACATCCTTCGTCTTGTCCTCGCTCGGGTCTGCGTTGAACGTAGCATCAGCCGAGTCGATTGCCGCAATCTCCGGGCCGCCGTCAACGAGCGTGATGGTTACGCCGCCCTTGCCGACCGCGCCGTAGTTCTCGAGCGTGAAGTTGACCTTCCCGGAACCTGCATTGCCGAGTCCGCCGTCAGCTACCTTCAGTACGCCGTAGTTGTAGAACTTGCTCCTCTGGATTGCGCTATCAAGCTCAGCCTGCAATTCGGCCTTCTTCGCCGCGTCATTCTCGTCATTGATCTCCGCCTGCAGTTCTCTGATTTCTGCGTCAGTGCTCATCGCGTAGTAGTCCACGAGCTCAAGGCCGAGATTTCCGAGTGCCTCGCTATCCTTGTCCGCCGCGAGTGAGAACTTGACGTTCGCTATGTCCGTCGAGTCTGGTCCGCCAACTAGCTGCTTGTTGACCATTACCGCAACTATTGCCGCCACGTCGCCGGAGACGAATGCGTCCCTGCTGATGGTGATCTTGTCGCCCAGCGTGTAGGTGTGCCCGCCGATTGTTACGGTCGGTGCTGTACCCTTCGCCTTGTAGACGGCAGGCTTTGCGCCGGTGATGCCTATCAGTGCATAAGCATCGTCGCGGCCGTAGCCGTTGTCGGCGAACACCTCGATGTCGAGCGATGAGAATCCCTTTTCGTCATCGTTGAAAGCAGGAGGCTCTTCTTCAGTCTCACCGTGTTCAGCGTACCACGCAGTGTAAGCATCCTCGAGCGTCGGAGTTGTTGCCTTGTCGTTCTTGTCGGCGAGAACTACCTTGCCCTTCGCAGCGTCGAACGACAGCTTATGATCCGCCAGCAAGTCTTCGTAGTACTTGTAGGTGCGCGTCCAGCCTAACGCCTCTAATGCCTTTGCCTCATCTTCATCGTCGACGGAGAAGTTCTGTGTAGACGGATTTGCGTCGGCACTTGTCCACCAGTCTCTGTAGCTGTACTCCAGACCGTACTTGATGGTCTTCGAGCCCTTCGCCTTGACGGAGACGCTCGGCACCTTGCCCGCTTCTACCCTCTTGATCTTCTTTGGGTCGAGGTACTTATAGTCAGAGTCCTCATCTTCTACCACGTTCTGGATGGTCGGGCCGATCTTGCCGATTACCGTAATCTTCGCGCTGCCCTTCTTCCCCGTTGAGTTGTTCTTAACCGTTACAGTGAAGGCTGTTTTGGTCTCCTTCGCGGCATTAACATCGCCGGAGAACGTTACACTGCCCGCATAGCTCTTGTCAGTAATTTCACCGTACTTGTCGAACGACGGCTGAATCACTATTGCTTCGATGCCGTTCTTCTCCTCAGGCTTGACGGTTATGGTGTAAGGGCCGTCGGCGGAAGCTAGGACTATCGCGTAATTATGCTTGCCGTAGAGCGCAGGATCATTGGAGAGCGCGAGGCCGATCTCAACGCCCTTCTTGTCCAGTGCCACTGTTGTGTAACTGTCCGCCGCCAATCCGACCTCATCAGGCGATGTTACAGCCACTGCAGGCATAGCGTTCGGGTTGATGTTGAGCTTGAAAGTCTTCTTAGAGGCCTTCACGTTCTCAACCTTGTAGGGGGTAGTCGTACCCTTCTTCTTCGGCGCGCTGTTGATGGCGTAGACCGTCAGCGGGAAACCCTTATAGGAGACTTTCGCACCGTTATAGGTAATGGTGATAGTGCTTTGGGCTCCCTTCGTCATGGAAGGGGTCATATCGTAGCCGGTTACCCTGAAGGGGATGCCGTACTTCTTGATATTCTCTTTGGTGAGTAGGATATCGTCAGCGTTGGTCGTCTTGCCGGGCTTGTCTGCCAGCCAGCCGAGCTTGTAGGCATCCTTCGCAGTTATGCCGATCCACGCGGACGGTGCTGCACCCTGAATGGTTATCTTTGCAGTGGCAGATGTACCGGCCGTGAAGGTCAGCGGGGTCATGGACTTGACAGAGGGGTTGTCAGCACTGCCCGGGCCTCTGTTTCCGTCTTCGCCGCCGCCGTAGATAAGGTCGATTCCGTCCCAAAGAGCCGGCCAGTCAGGATCTGCTTTGGTGCTGTCGAGCCAGCTGCCGGGGAAGTCTTCGTTGCGCTCGTCAGTGCCCGCTTCTGTGGTGAAATCGATGGTAACTGTCTTACTTGCGGCATAAGTCATATCGCCATCATTTTTGTCTGACGTAGAAGATGTCCCACTCAGCAGTTCAATCTTAAATGTAGCAGTTGTGGTCGCAGTAGCACTTGCGGTAAATGTGGCCTCGAGAGTCTTGGATGTCCCGTCTAAGTCGACATCGTACGTTGTTGCTGAACTTTCATCGAAAGTACCAGTGATATTGCTTCCAGAAACAGACCACTTCACCTTCGTAGCCTCAATAGCTGAAGTACCCTCAAGTGCTCTCACGTACGCCCTGAGAGAGATAACTTTTGTTGTACCTGCTGCTACTACATTATAGACTTTGATGTAACTGCCCTCTGCTTTGGTGAGATAGTACGAATTAGCCGCCCACGCAGAACCGCACAGCGAGAACAAGACTCCCAGAACGAGAGCCAGTCTTATAATGCGCTTCATCTTCATATCATTAACCTCCTTGTTTGTCCTTCATCCTCGTGAAGGAACTCTTCCCATAAATCTTTCTCCGAGCACACTTCTTCAAGAATGCCCGCCTTCGTGCGCGAATCTTCACATGCCGTGATTGCGCCATCACCTCCTGAACGTCCTCTATGAATTGCCTGACATCCCCCGCTCATCGGCCGTCCTTCCTCCGTAAAGAACTCTGCCGGTTCGCAGATGATGCTTAGCTGCACAACCTAACCTCTTGCCTTGTATTCTGTTGTCAAGTTACTCGATCCCTGAAACCTTGTCCGCAACGCACAGGGGGTTGAAGGAAAATTTCTCCCTGTGCACCGCAGGACACAACTTACCCGAATCCTTTCAGCCTGAATCTGCTCACTCAGGCATTGCATCCCCTGCTTGCGTATGGCCTATACGGGCGAAGGAATGGCAGATTCTCGCAAAGCACGCAGAAATATTCCGCGCGCACCGTTGTAATCCCTGTCAAGTGTGATTGCCCCGTCCCTGATGACTCTTCCCGCCGTTCTGGCCTCGCCGTTCCATGAACAGACACATGACGTGCCATCCTCATTCTGCGCGATGACCTTTGCGCCGTACTCTCTGGCCTTTGCCCTCAGGAACTCTTGAAACCCTGCATGAGCATCACCGGCTATCTCCCTTAATGACCCGCTCCCGAAGTCCTCTGCTCTGAACTCCGGCAAAGCTATAACGTCAAAGTTCTTCACCAAGAACAGCGCGGTCTTGTGCTGAAGTTCTTCCACTAAATTGCGGATCTTCCAGCGTAACCGTTCGGCAGCCTTCTTCATCTTGTACCTCTGCCTGTGGTTCGTCTTGGCCATCCTCTCGTTGAGGCCGTCAAGATACCTGCACAGGCTGTAGATACGCGAGAAAGCTCCGACACCGATTTTCCCGCACGAGTCCAAGCTGTAGAACGTAACGAAGCTCCTGAAGCCCGGGTCAACCGATACTACCCTGCCGTAATGCTCTGCACGTTCGCTCACACTTACCGGCACGCTCACAAACCATCTTCCGCCGTCGAGAATCACCCTGCAGTCCCCGCACGATTCCGGGAAATCCTCCGCGAAATCCATTCGGCCAAGATAACGCGTATATATCCCCCTCTTGCTGACTGAGGCTTTCGGCACAAAGATCGTCTGCTTCGTGCTGCTTCTGGCCCTGAATCTCGGAGCATCGCCCTTCTTGAAGGTCATGCAGGCATCTCGTACTGCTACTGCCTTGATCTGAAACGGGACATTCTCCGTCCATTCCGGAAGCTCCTTTAAGAGGAAGCCTTTGATTGCGAGCCAGTCCGCCTTGCTGCCCTTGACGATGCATTCTGTTGCTCTGTTGTACACGTACCTTGCCGTCCTCATCCAGTGCCGGAGAACTTCACGCTGTTCCGCGTTAGGGTATATGCGTATGTTCCGCGACCTCTGGGATGGCGAGGCCGGATGCTGTGCGCCGTTGTTCTGGTGTGTTGTGTAGGGTAATGAATAGATCTGCGAATCGAACCACGTATCTTTGAGGGGCGTAACGTCCTCAAGATTTGCGGCAGACTGAGGCATATCATCAAGTACTCTTTTAGTTGGCAGCCATAAGAACGATGATAATACTTCACAGCGTTTGTCCCAGTAACTGCCGGGCGGCGTTGTGTTCGCGTGCATTCTGCTCATGACGCTAACCTGCCTTCCGCGCAAGTGCGGGACTCTCTGTGTACAAAGATGAATCTGAATGATGGATGAGGGCAGTAAGTCTCCCTATTACGACGAAATTTTCTCTCTTGCCGAAATTTTGAGCATAAGTCTGCTCTGCTCTGAGTTTGTAAGTATAGCACATTTCGGCATAAATATCACCCGCTTTCCGATAGATTTTCGATGTTTCTCGGGCAAATCCGTAAAATTCTTTGTGTCTTTACCCTTTCAGAATCCTTTTCGGAGATTAAGAGAGCATTCTTTAACGTGCGGGGATATAATTAGCACATCCCACAAAAAACAGCAAGGAGGAACACCGATGATTCGCGAGGTAACTGCGACGGAAGTTGAGGGAGGTTTTCCCGAGAGCAAGGGCAAACGCTACATGTATCACGTTCTCAGCAAGGACGAGCTTAACGGACACGGAAGGCTTTATGCGCGCGTTGTCCTGCCTGCGGGTTCGAGCGTCGGGTGGCATCAGCATGTCCATGACACAGAGCCGTACTACATCCTGAAGGGCGAGGGCGAGTTCTGCGAGGGCGATTCGGAGTTCGGCGAGCGCAGAAGGAGTCATGTCCGCGCAGGGCAGGTGTGCATTATAGAGGTAGGACAGTGGCACGGCATCGAGAACACGTCCGACGAGGATATGGAGCTGATGGCGTTAATCTACAACGAGCCGGGGTATGACAACAGATAGTGGGTGAATGACTGATGAGCAGGAGCACTTTAACTGCGGTGGTTCACAAGGAGAGACTGTCCCGCAGCGATAAAGATATATACGTCGCAGATTGTCCTGAAGTCGGCTCAGTGAGTCAGGGATGGACCATTGAGGAAGCAGTTGCTAACCTCAAAGAGGCTACGGAGCTTTATTTGCAGGAAGCACCGCTTATCTCTAAGGGCAATGCGTTCATAACGACATTCGAGGTAGAAACAGGTGTCCGAGCCTAGCGGATGGTCAGGCCGGGAAATTATTGCGGTTCTGCAGAAGATGGGCTTTGTATGGGTACGTACCAACGGATCACATGCCGTTCTTCGCTCGGGTTCTTCGCAGTGCATAGTGCCAATTCACGGCGAAGTTGCCGTTGGAACTCTGCGTAGTGCTCTGCGACAGGCGGAAATCTCTCCGGCTGAATTTCTGCGCAATGCATAAACTCGCAACGACGATAGGTAGTATTGACATTGCGGGATTCTATTTGCTAATATTTCTCAGTTATCCAACAACAACTTAATATTTTCTGCGCATTAATCTCACGCATATGACGCAGCCCACCGCTTCTTGTGGCGGGTTGTTTGTGTGTGAGTGAGTGCAGGATATTTTGCGGGAAGGGAGGAAAGTGCAGAAAACTCCAAACGTTTTTTGCATTGCTAAGTGCCAACAATTAATCAGTTAGTGCGTCTTGGACGCGAGGAGAAAAGGAGCAAGAGCAATTCTCCGGCTCTGCAGGGCAACCCGGCAAGAAGGGGAGTGTGCACCCGCGTGTACACAATTACCCCCAAGAAGCCGAACTCAGCTCTGCGCAAAGTAGCCCGTGTGAGACTGACGAACGGCATCGAAGTTACGTCGTACATTCCGGGCATCGGCCATAACCTTCAGGAACACTCCGTAGTGCTCGTGAGGGGCGGAAGGGTCAAGGACCTTCCCGGTGTACGCTACCACATCATCAGGGGCACACTTGACTGCGGCGGAGTCGAGAACCGCAGAAGAAGCCGCTCGAAGTACGGTGCACGCAGGCCGAAGGCTAACTAGCAGGAGGATTACTGACCATGTCGAGAAAAGGACACATCAAGAAGCGCGAGCCCCTGCCTGACATCAGGTTCAACAACCAGGCGGCAGGAAGGTTCATCAGCGCGTTGATGCAGGGAGGAAAGCGCAGCGTAGCAGAGAAAATCTTTTATGGAGCTCTCGAGAGTGCTGCAGAGAAACTGGGCGTTGAACCCTTCGAGGTCTTCGAGACTGCGATGAAGAACGTTACCCCCAACATCGAGGTACGTCCGCGCAGGGTCGGCGGAGCAACGTATCAGGTGCCCGTAGAGGTTACGCCTGAACGCGGAGTGCAGCTGTCCATCCGCTGGATAGTCTCATTCGCCAGAGCCAAAAAGGGAATGCCCATGAGTGAACGGCTTATGCGCGAGCTTATGGATGCCTACAAGAACGAGGGAGCTTCCATCAAGAGGCGTGATGACACTCACAGGATGGCGGAAGCTAACCGCGCGTTTGCGCATTACCGTTGGTAAACGGGTAAGGGTGTAGTTTTTTGCAGGACATAACTAGAGTACGTAATATAGGGATAGCGGCTCACATCGACGCGGGCAAAACCACGACCAGCGAGCGTATTCTGTATTACACAGGAAGCAATTACAAGGTCGGCGAAGTTCACGAAGGCACAGCCACGATGGACTGGATGGAACAGGAGCGCGAGAGGGGAATCACAATCACCTCAGCGGCTACGACGTGTGCGTGGAAGGGTCATACTATCAACTTGATTGATACGCCAGGCCACGTGGATTTTACGGTCGAGGTTGAACGCTCAATGCGTGTTCTTGACGGGGCTGTCGCGGTGTTCTGTGCCGTCGGAGGAGTCGAACCGCAGTCAGAAACGGTCTGGCGGCAGGCGGACAAGTACCACGTTCCGCGTGTTGCGTTCGTCAACAAGATGGACAGGATCGGTGCGGACTTCTCGGCAGTCGTGAAGGCCATGCACGAGAGGCTCGGGGCAAATGCGATACCGCTTCAGCTTCCGATAGGTGCAGAGGACGACTTTAAAGGAGTAGTAGACCTTATAGAGCAGAAGGCTTTGTTCTTCTCGGGAGTACTTGGCCAGCCGCCCCGCGAGGGAGTGATTCCCGCAGAGCTGGCGATGGAGGCCAAGCAGGGTCGTGAAGCAATCGTCGAAGCTCTCGCAGACTTCAGCGATGACGTTATGACCCTGTACCTTGAAGGGAAGCCGGTAAGCTCGGAGCTGATTCGCAAGACGCTTCGCGAGGCAGTTATAGGGTTGAAGGCAGTACCAGTGCTTTGCGGTTCGGCGTTCAAGAACAAGTGCATTGAGCCCCTGCTTGATGCGGTTGTTGAGTACCTGCCGAGCCCGATAGACCTTCCGGCAATCAAGGGAGTATCGCCGAACAATCCTGATGAAATCATCGAGAGGCACAGCGACGCTAAAGAACCGTTTACGGCACTTGCATTCAAGGTAGCAGTAGACCCGTTCTTAGGAAAACTGTTCTTCCTCAGGGTTTATTCGGGAAAGCTGGAGAAGGGAAGCGTTCTGTACAACCCGACTTCAGGCCTGAGAGAGCGTATCGGGCGCATAATGAGAATGCATTCAAACAAGCGCGAAGACATCGACTCGATGGAAGCCGGAATGATAGTAGCTGTTCCGTCCCTGAAGGCAACGCGCACGGGAGATACCCTCTGCGACGAGGCACATCCCATAGTGCTCGAGAGCCTCGAGTTCCCCGAGCCGGTAATCTCGTTGGCAGTCGAACCCGCAACACAGCAGGACAAAGTGAAGCTGTCGAAGGGACTTACTGCATTGGCGGACGAAGACCCTACCTTCAAGGTCAGGACTGACGAGGAGAGCGGGCAGACCGTAATCTCGGGAATGGGCGAGCTTCACCTTGAAATCATCGTTGACCGCCTCAAGAGAGAGTTCGGCGTTGATGTGAAGGTCGGCAATCCGCAGGTCGCGTACCGTGAAGCCATCAGGAAGGCAGCGCGCGCTGAAGGCAAGTACATCCGTCAGAGCGGCGGCAGAGGACAGTACGGACACGTTGTGTTCGAGATTGAGCCCCTTGAAGGCGGAAAGTACGAGTTCGAGGACAAAATCGTCGGCGGAGTTATCCCGAAGGAATTTATCACCGCTGTCGAGAAGGGACTTGAAGAGGCTGTGCAGTCAGGAGTGCTCGGAGGCTATCCTGTTATCGGCGTGAAGGTTGCGCTGGTCGACGGAAGCTATCACGAGGTTGACAGCTCCGAAATGGCGTTCAAGATTGCCGCGTCAATGGGCTTCAAGGACGCAATGAAGAAGGCAGACCCGGTACTTATGGAGCCGGTTATGTCAGTAGAGGTAGTAACGCCCGAAGAATATGTGGGCGACGTAATAGGTGATCTCTCGTCGAGGAGAGGCCGCATCGACGGAATGGACATGAGAGCAAACGCAAGAATCATCCGTGCTTTCGTGCCGCTGGTCGGGATGTTCGGCTACGCAACAGACCTGAGGAGCAAGACATCAGGGAGAGCGAACTACTCGATGCAGTTTGACCACTATGAGCAGACCCCCGCAGAAGTCAGCGAAAAGATTCTGCAGGGAAGGATATAACACACGAAGGAGTGTATCAACAGAAATGGCAAAGGAAAAGTTTGAGCGCAACAAGCCGCATTTGAACATCGGAACGATCGGGCACATCGATCACGGCAAGACCACACTGACCGCCGCAATCACGAAGTGCCTCGCCACAGAAGGCAGTGCAGAGTACACAGCCTACGACATGATCGACAAGGCTCCTGAAGAGAGGGAGCGCGGAATCACCATCAACATCGCGCACGTCGAGTACCAGACGGAGAAGAGGCACTACGCTCACATCGACTGCCCCGGCCACGCC